>NZ_JBFJHD010000085.1:0-12224 GCF_041613455.1 Pseudoalteromonas sp.
AATTGTTTACGGCATTAAAGTAAATTAACAAAAACCCTTAAGTGTTCACTTAAGGGTTTTTTTATGCTCTAATCGAAAGTAAGGATAATTTTAAGGATGAAAAATGAACATAAATGCTACTTTTTTTGGTGAGTTGCTCGCAGTGTTGTTACTGCTATGCGTGCCGCTGTTTGCATGGCTAAGTTATCGTTTAGGAAAAAGGAAAACTACCACACCGGTGTTAGTAGCCATTATTGGTGGCGTGCTGGGTTTAATACCAATTTTTGCGCTTATATTTGTTGCCGTGCTTTGCTTGAAAAACGATTTAACTGTGCCTTCTGCCGATGTTTAATCAACTAAGCTATTTTGAGCAGTCGTTTAACAACCTCGCTGAGCTGTCACAGCGCGTCAGCGATGTTGAGTTTGAATTGTGCCAGTTTATTGACTGCGATTTTAGTCACGGCCACTTTAGCAATTGCCGTTTTATAGCATGC
Organism: Pseudoalteromonas sp.; assembly: GCF_041613455.1. Lineage (GTDB taxonomy): Bacteria > Pseudomonadota > Gammaproteobacteria > Enterobacterales > Alteromonadaceae > Pseudoalteromonas. The sequence goes on from NZ_JBFJHD010000085.1 coordinate 474, forward strand.
GAATTTATTAATTGTAATTTAACTGCGCTAAATTGGGGCTATAGTGCCCTTGAGCAGGTCAGTTTTGCACGCTGTAAGCTTAATAGTATTCAGTGGACCGAGGTGAATTGGCCGCAATTAGCCTAGACGGCAGCGGTCAGTTTTAATGATTGTCAGCTAAGTTATGGCTCATTTTATGAATTACAACTCAAAGCCCTCTCGATGACCGATTGTTTTGCAAAAGATGTTGATTTTAGCCACGCTAATTTAGCGCAAAGTGATTTTAGAGGTACTGACTTTAAAGAGAGCGTGTTTAATCAAACCAATCTCAGTCACAGTAACTTTGTTGGCGCTATGCGGTTTGATATAGATATAACAAATAATAATTTAAGTCGGGCTAAGTTTGAACGTTTTGCCGCGCTGAGCTTATTAAGCGGTCTTGATATTGACCTTGTAGATTAAGCCGTACTATTTACGGCTTAACTTACGGCTTAATTTTAACCACAGATTTATTGGCAAATTAGCAGCTAGGGCCGTTTTTATTGCGTGCGCTGGCAAGTGCGCGGGCAATCTCTAATAAGGCCGGGTTAACATCAGCGGCGCCTTCTTTAATAAGCTTGGTCACATCGCCCGATGAAAACAAGCTATCGCGCGATGATTTAATCCCTAAGCTACGCACATAATCTTTGGTCTTGCCGGTGCTACCGGTTTCAATAAACTTAAAAATGATGCGTTCGTTATCGTTTTTAGGTTCTGTTTGTAATACTTCAATCTCGTCTTTATATGCTTCGATTCTGCTTTGTAAAATTTCAATACGTTGTTCGATGCTGCTATATGATTTCATAGATAGGTTCTTTTGCTCATGGGGTAGTGGAATAATCGCGTTATTATCGCATAGTTTTAAAATAAATAATTATTTAGTATAAACACAGTGCGGCCAAGCCATTAACATACGTAGCGCAGCCTCATTGCTGCGCTATATAGTTGCTAAGCGCATTACTCCACTAGTTCAGTGACCACTAAGGGATTATTATGCAGTGTTTTATGCACGGGACATTTGTTGGCGATTTCAAGTAAGCGGGTACGTTGCTCGGGGGTTAAATCGCCCGTTAAGGTGATGTAACGCGTGATCGCTTCCACTTGTTCGGGTTGCTCAGGCGTCCCTTGATAGTCGCGCGTGTGATCCAGCTCCACTTTCACATGCTCCAGCGGCAGCTTTTTACGCGACGCATACATGCGCAGTGTCATCGCGGTGCAGGCACCCAGTGCCGCCAGTAAATGCTGGTACGGATCCGGGCCTAAATTACTGCCGCCCATAGCATGAGGTTCATCGGCAAGCCAGCTATGCTCTTTGGTACTGATATGTTGTGTAAATACATGGTCTTTTTCTTCTACCAAGACCATTCCATTGGTTAGTTGCGCGGTGTATTGACTGGTATCGTAGTCAACATAGCGATTAGCCCACGCGGCTATAATTTGTGCCGCGTAATCGGCGTCGTCTTTATTAGTTAATAAATGATTGGCGTTATCTAAACTAATAAAACTTTTCGGGTGTTTTGCCGCAGCGTAAATTTTTTCGGCTTCGCTTATATTCACCGTTTCATCCATCGGTGAGTGCATTACCAGTAACGCGCGCTTTAATTTGCTGATATGGCTTTTATCGTATTTGGCTATGTCGTCTACAAATTGTTTTTTAATGGTAAATTCACGACCGGCTAAACACACTTTAGCCTCACCCGCGCTGTTTATTTCATCTAAATGGGCTTGAAAGTTATGCGTAACATGCTGTGCATCCGATGGCGCACCTATGGTGGCAATAGCTGATACTTCGGGGATTTTATCGGCTGCAGCGAGGACCGCCGCACCACCTAAACTGTGACCAATTAACAGTTGTGGCGCCGCAAATTCGGCGCGTAAATGATCGGCAGCCGCGATTAAATCTTGAATATTTGAGGAAAAATTACTATTAGCAAAGTCACCATCGCTATTGCCTAAGCCGGTAAAATCAAAGCGCAGTACCGCAATACCTTGCTGTGTTAATGCACGACTAATACGGGTGGCTGCGGCTATATCTTTGCCACAGGTAAAACAATGGGCAAAGAGGGCGTAAAACTTAATTTCGCCAGCGGGTAGTTCGAGTTGCCCAGCCAGTGTTAACTCGCCGCTGTTAAAAGATACTTTTTGTCGCATGGAACGCCTTACTTATAGTTAAATAATATGACTAGCATAGCTCAGAGATAGGGATCATAACGCATAGATTCAATCATTAATGGTACGCTGAGCAACAGTAAATACAGTATTACAATAAATTAACAGCGGACATATGTCCTTATAAATTTTGGGCTATTTCTCTATCCTCGCAAAGCGCTATACTGTGAGCTAAATTACTATAGCTTAAAATAACCTACTCACTGGAATGTACCATGCAATTACCTACTGTTGATTATAAAGCGGACAATGCAGCTGCTCAATTTGTTGAATCGTTAAGAAATACTGGCTTTGGTGTGTTAAAAAATCACCCCATCCCGCAATCTTTAGTTGAGTCTATTTACAGCAAGTGGCAAGCGTTTTTTAATTCTGAGCAAAAGCATGACTACTTATTTTCTAAAGACACGCAAGACGGTTACTTTCCGCCTTCAGTCTCTGAAGTAGCGAAAGGTAATACCGTAAAAGATATTAAAGAATATTTTCATGTTTACCCTAATGGCCGCGTACCTGCCGAGCTTGAAGCCGATGTACGCGAGTATTATCGTTTAGCTACAGAGTTTGCTGCCACCTTATTGAGCTGGGTACAAGCAGAGGCACCTGCCGAGGTGCGCGCTAAGTTTTCGATTGACTTAAAAGACATGATTGCTAACTCTGAGCAAACATTACTGCGCATTTTACATTACCCACCAATGACAGGTGACGAAGAGCCGGGTGCTATTCGCGCTGCTGCGCATGGCGATATTAACCTGCTAACTGTATTACCAGCATCAAATGAGCCTGGCTTACAAGTTAAAGATACCGCCGGTGGCTGGTTAGATGTACCGTCTGACTTTGGTAGCTTAATTATTAATATTGGCGACATGTTACAAGAAGCGTCGGGTGGTTATTTTCCATCGACCATTCACCGTGTAATTAACCCAACCGGTAAAGCGTCAACGAAATCACGCATTTCGTTGCCGTTGTTTTTACACCCGCGTCCTGATGTTGTGCTCTCTGAGCGTTATACCGCAGATAGCTACTTACAAGAGCGATTACGTGAGCTAGGTGTTAAGTAACCTTGTAGTTATTAAATAACCTATGAATCAAAAGCGGCTGTTAGCCGCTTTTGTTGTTTTTAAAGGGCGTTAATTTTGCGGGTATGTTTGCTTCATAATTAACACCGACTCGCTAATTATTTGCTGCAGTACGTTTAAGTCAACATTGGCAAGCTGAGTAATATACAAGCAACTCTTGCCTAGGCTATGCTTGCCTAATTGGCTTAGTAGCGTGGCTATTTTGGGGTGTTCAAATCCGGGCATAATATAAATAGACAGCTTCGCTTTACGCGGTGAAAAACCGGTCAGTGGCCACTCATCACTATTGCCGGCATGATGTTTATAGCGGTAGCTGCCAAAGCCAATAATATCTTTCCCCCAAACCACGGCCTCTTCTTTAGTCGCTTTGCTAAATAAAGTCAGTAGCGTCTGCGCGTCGTGTTTGCGCTTTTCATCTAGGTTATTAAAACACTCAGCGAGGGTGATTTGGTGTGCCTGCGTTTTTAAGCTCATGGGTAAGCCTATAAGAGTAATTCGCGATATTTAATAGTAGCAAATAAAATTGATAAATAGGGGCAGGTGAATATTTTCATGCAATATTGCAGGTTATAGGTATAATGCGCGCAACTGGCTATGTTAGCCTTATTTAAAAGAGAGTTTATATGAGTTTTGAAGGTTTAGGTTTATCACAGTCTTTGGTTAATGCAGTTTTAGAAAAGGGCTATGAAACGCCAACACCCATTCAGGCTCAAGCAATACCGGCAATTATTGAGCGCCGTGATGTAATGGCCGCCGCGCAAACTGGTACCGGTAAAACCGCAGGCTTCACTTTACCACTGATTGAGCGTTTATCGAGCGGAGCAAAAGCGAAAAGTAATCACATTCGCGCGCTAATTTTAACACCGACCCGTGAGCTGGCATTACAAGTAAGCGAAAATGTAGAAGAATACGCAAAGCATTCAGATGTGAGTTCGTTTGTGGTTTACGGTGGCGTTAAAATTAATCCACAAATGCAGCGGCTACGTAAAGGCGTTGATATTTTAGTGGCCACGCCGGGTCGTTTAATCGACTTACATAATCAAAACGCGGTTAAGTTTGACAGCGTTGAAGTCCTGGTGCTTGATGAAGCTGACCGCATGCTCGACATGGGCTTTATTCACGATATTAAACGGCTGATTGCGAAAATGCCGGCAAAGCGTCAAAACCTGATGTTTTCTGCGACCTTTTCCGATGATATTCGCGCCTTAGCAAAAGGCTTAATTAATGATCCGGTTGAAATTTCTGTAGCGGCAAAAAATACCACGGCTAAAAGCGTGACCCAATGTGTTTATGCGGTAGATAAACCGCGTAAAACGGCGCTATTAAGCCACTTAATTCGCAGTAACGATTGGCAGCAAGTGTTAGTATTTAGTCGTACCAAGCACGGCGCTAACCGCTTGGTAAAACAACTTGAGCGCGACGACATAGTGGGCGCGGCGATTCATGGTAATAAATCACAAGGCGCTCGCGTTAAAGCATTAGATGGCTTTAAAAGTGGTGAGGTTCGTGTATTAGTGGCCACCGATATTGTGGCGCGTGGTTTAGATATTGTAGAACTACCTCACGTTGTTAACTACGACTTACCTAACGTATATGAAGATTACGTGCACCGTATTGGTCGTACTGGCCGTGCGGGCGCCTCGGGACATGCCATTTCGTTTGTTACCACGGAAGATGCCGAGGACTTATACGGCATTGAACGCTTTATTGGTGAGCTTATTCCTCGTGCTGAAGAAGCTGGGTTTGAGCCCAATAACCCCGTGCCTGAGCGTGATTTAGATGCACGTCCGGTAAAAACTAAAAAGCCAAAGAAAAAGCAGCCGTTTAATAAACCCAAATCAGACAGCAGTAAGCCAAATAGCAAAAAGCCGAACAATGGCGGCAATGGTACCGGTGCACGCCGTGGTGGCTCTAAAAAGCCAGCCGCTAAAACAGACGATAAAGCACAAAGCCCATGGGCTAAACGCGAATCTGTGGGAGGCAATAGCCAACGCCGTCGCCGCACTCCACATAACGACTAACGCTAGTATTTATAGCGGGGCGGTGAGTTAAACGCCACGAAAAAACGCGCTTCCTTCATTTTAGTAAATAGAAGGAGTGCGTTTTTTATTACCTGTAATTTGCACTTGCCGCATTAGCTAGCTAATCAACTGCTCAGTTTGGTTTATTTGCAACTGAAATGCATCACCTCGGTATCTATTCCAACGTGTTGTTTTATTACAAACTGCACGCAAACTTTGCTCTAGTTAATAAAGCATGGCATGGTACTGCTGCTTTGGTATTTTTTACGATTTAATTATATCGCCACTGATCACACCCATCATAAAAATCCACTGTATAAGTAACTAAAAACAGTTACATTTGGCTAGGTAAGCAAATACGGTTACAGTTAATTAAGTAACCAATCTAGGCTACTTAATGCATAATTTTAAGGTTCACTCTTTTATGCTGCCAACGTTAATTGTGCCACTTGCCTTAATCCTGTTAGGAAAATAAATGACTTTACATAACGAACCTGAAAACAGTAAACCGCGTGTAGGTATTTTTGTTGATGTACAAAATATTTATTACACCTGCCGTGAAAGCTACGGTAAAAATTTTGATTACAATGCATTTTGGGCGCAAATGAAACAGCAATACACGATTGAGTGTGCGTTTGCGTATGCGATTCACCGTGGCGACGAAAAACAAAACCAGTTTCAAAATATTTTGCGTGCCATTGGTTTTGACGTAAAGCTAAAGCCATTTATTCAACGTCGCGATGGCAGCGCTAAGGGTGATTGGGATGTGGGTATTACCATTGATATGCTAGAGCAAGGAAAAACACTCGACAAAGTTATTTTGCTCTCTGGTGATGGCGATTTTGCATTACTACTTGGCCATTTAAAAAGCCACTATAATGTACCGTGTGATGTATACGGTGCCGATAGACTCACCGCCGAAGCGCTCAAGCAAAGTGCCGCACAGTTTCATTTAATTGACGATAGCTTATTGATGTAAAAGGCAACATGAGAGATTTTAATGCAGCGCTAATTCATGCGGTTATCAATTGGGTTTGAACAGTGGTTATGGTAATTTTAAGGCATTATCTGCTGTTAAGGATTTAAATGCTTCATTACAGTCATATGCCATTAGACAGGGGCGCTAATTTTCGCAGCGACCCCACATGGCTTAAAGCGCGTATGTCGGCGCAAAGTAAATGGGTGTTAGTAAAAAACAATCAAACGTTATTTATTAAAGACACAACTAAAGTGAGTTACTTAACCTATCAACAAGTTGCTCATTTAGACTTAAGTAATGCAATATTTGTGGGCTTAAATAATGCCAAGCATGGGGTATTTGTGCTGGATGTATCTGAGCTTGATGAAAGCATAGTGACACCGTTAATTGCCGGTGCACAGTTTGTTGATATTCGCCAATATGGCCCTCAGGTCACCATTAAATATGCCTCAATTGCGGCACTGGCACGAGGTTTATGCTATTGGCATGCAAATAATCGCTTTTGTGGCCGCTGTGGCAGTAAAAACCATTTAGTTGAAGCAGGGCACTCACGGCTGTGCGAAAACCCAAGCTGTAAACAGGCCACCTTTCCGCGCACTGATCCTGCAGTAATTATGGTGGTCACCAAAGTATTTGCCGATGGTGTAGAGCGCTGCTTGTTAGGTAGGCAAGCTACGTGGGCGCCTGGTCTCTATTCGTCATTGGCGGGTTTTGTTGATCCTGGTGAAACATTAGAGCAAGCTGTTGCCCGCGAGGTAAAAGAAGAAGCCGGCATTGAAGTGGATAATATACGTTATGTTGCATCTCAACCGTGGCCGTTTCCCGCCTCAATCATGCTGGGCTTTTTTGCGCATGCAGTGACAGAGGATATCCACGTTGATAAACATGAATTAGACGATGCCAAGTGGTTTAGCCGTGAACAACTCCGCCAGTTTGGTAATTGGCATGATGCCGGCGAGCACTTTAAACTACCCAGAACAGACTCTATCTCGCGCTACTTAATAGAATGCTGGTTAAATAAAAAGGATTAAGCATGTCGAACAATAACAACAAGCACACGCAACTTGTCACATCAGGGCGAAAAAAAGCCTATACCCACGGGGTAGTGAACCCGGTGGTGCAACGTGCTTCAACCATAGTATTTGACTCGGTGGCACAGCTAAATGAAGCCGCAAAAACCCGCGGTGATAAAACGCTATTTTATGGCCGTAGAGGCACCACCACCCACTTTGCGTTGCAAGAGGCTATTACCGAGCTTGAGGGGGGCGAGGGGTGCGCACTGTATCCTTGTGGTGCGGCGGCGATCAGCCAAACCATGCTGTCGTTTTTAAAAGCGGGCGACCATGTTCTCATGGTGGATAATGTGTACGAACCGACGCGTGACTTCTGCGATAAAATTTTAACCGGTTTGGGGATTAGTACGACGTATTACCCACCAACAGTAGGGGCGGGTATTGAAGATTATATTCAAGCAAATACCAAGTTACTCTTTTTAGAGTCGCCGGGGTCGATTACTATGGAAATTCAAGATGTGCCGGCCATGGTAAAAGTTGCGCAGCAGCATGCGTTGTTAACGATTTTGGATAATACCTACGGCAATGGCCTGCATTACCGCCCACTTGAGCATGGTGTTGATATAAGTATTCAGGCCGCGACTAAATATATTGTAGGCCATTCGGATGTGATGATGGGGGTGGCGGTGGCCAATAAAAAATACTGGCCGACTCTGCGCGAAAACTCCTATTTACTTGGTCAATGCACCAGTGCCGACGATGCGTATTTAGCGCTTCGCGGCCTTCGCACTATGGCAGTGCGCTTGCAGCAACACGAAAAGGCGGCCATTACAGTGGCCCGTTGGCTGCAGCAACATGAACTAGTGGATCATATTCGTCATCCTGCGTTTGCAAGCTGCCCGGGACATGAGTTTTTTAAACGTGACTTTGATGGCAGTAATGGCTTGTTTTCTTTTGTAATGAAAGCCGGTAATCAGCAAGCCATTAATGCATTTTTAGATAGTTTAAGCTATTTTAAAATGGGCTTTTCTTGGGGTGGCTTTGAAAGTTTAGTCACCGCTAATTTGACAATGAAGGGGCTACGCTCGCAAACGGGCTGGCAGTTAGGTCCGGTGATTCGATTGCATATTGGCTTAGAAGATGTCGATGATTTAATCCAAGACTTAAGCCAAGCGCTTGAGGTGTATCAACAGCATTTATCATAGCGATTAAGTTAACGTTAGCGTATTTAGGCTGTTACAGTTACATCTCTTGTTACAAAGCTCACGATTGGTGAGCTTTTTTTTGCTGGTAATTCAGCGTGTTTACACTTAGGGTAAATAATTTAATTGCACAACGTCATAAAGGAGAGCGAATGGCAACATCATCACCAATAAATATAGGGCGACTCAGCCATATAGCGGGGTTTGAACTGGTGCGCATGTTTTTAACCAAGCGCGGGTTAATTGCATTGGCTGCATTTGCGCTGGTGTGGCTAATAATATTGCGCTATCCCATAGGGCAAGCGGTCAGCTTAATTGCCGCAGAGGAATTTGCACAAATTGCAAATGATATTTTTGGTGCTATTGGCTTGAGTAAGTTGCTGGATTGGCCTGAAGCCGAATTCGCCATGTATTGGTTAATTGCGCTGTATAGTTTTCCTGTTTTTGCGGTGTTTATTTGTAGCGATCAAACCGTTGGCGATAGAGAGCGGGGCACACTGCGGTTTTTGTCACTGCGCGCCACGCGTTTAGAAATACTGTTGGGTCGCTATATCGGTCAATTGGCAGTAGTCGCGTGTTTAGCCGCGATCACCTTAGTGGCAACCTTAGCGGTGTTAGGTTTTAGAGAGCCCAGCTTACTGGCTGGTGGCGTGTCTCGTGCTCTGGCTATATTTTTAATACTCGTGGTTACATTAAGTCCTTTTGTCGCGCTTATGAGCTTAGTTAATACCTTTGCCCGCTCGTCGCGGTTAGCAATTGTATTCGCCATTTTATACTTTACCGCAGGCGGTATTATTGTCGGTCTACTGCAGTGGCAAATCCCGGCACTGAGGGTGCTGGACTATCTATTTCCAGGCATGCAAATAGCCGATTTAGCTGGGCAAAATGCCCCCGCGTGGCGAGCTTATGGCGTACCGCTATTGCAAACCGTGGCGTTTTTAGTTGTGGCTCAGCGCATTTTTACAAGGAGTTCATTATGAAACCTTTAATTACCGCCAGTGGCTTAACTAAATCCTATGGCGCAAAGCGGGCATTAGATAATGTTAGCTTTGAAATTAACGCCGGTGCGCCGGTGGCGTTGGTTGGCCCTAATGGGGCGGGTAAAACCACTTTATTTAGTGTGTTATGTGGTTATATTGCCCCGACCAAAGGGCAGATAGAAATTTTAGGACAGTCGCCCGGCAGCGCCCAACTATTTAATAAAGTCAGTGCATTACCGCAGGATGCCCAGCTTGATCCTCGTTTTAATATAGATCAGCAACTTGCCTTTTATGCCAAGCTACAGGGCATGAGCAGTAAACGCAGTCAAACAGAAGCATTGCGAGTTTTAGAGTTAGTGGGCTTGTCTGATGTGGCAAAACACCGCGCCGGTGACCTGTCGCATGGCATGCGTAAACGGGTAACCATAGCGCAAGCGCTGATTGGTGCACCGCAAATTGTGCTATTGGATGAAGCAACCGCGGGGCTTGATCCGATTCATGCCCGCGAAGTACGTGAGCTAGTATCGCAGTTATCTGAGCACGCCACCTTTATTTTAAGTTCGCATGACCTTAGTGAATTGGAGCGACTGTGCTCGCAGGTACTGTATTTAGATAATGGCGTGCTCAGTGAACATCAAACTAAACAACATAGCGCAGCGACTCGCTATTATACGTTAATGCTCACTGAAAATTATCAACATGTGGCAGAGCAACTACAATCATTGAGTGCGGTAACGCGTGTGTATATGAGTCAGCACAAAGAGTATGTGATTGAGTACCAGCCAACGGATGAACCGCTTGATATTGCGTTACTGAATTTTTGTCATCAGCAAAACTGGCAATACAGGCAATTGGTTAACGGGCACACCTTAGAGAATCAACTATTTAAACAGGAGACATGATAATGGGATTATTCAGTGGATTAATGGGCAATGCGAGTGAAGTCGATGATGCCGATTTAGAAAAAGTGTTATTAAATACTCTCATTGAAGGCGAGCAAGTAGAAAAAGCGTATAAAGTAATTCGTGATATGTTTATTTTCACTAATAAACGCTTGATACTCATTGATAAACAAGGCGTTACCGGCTCTAAAATGGAGATGATCAGTATCGCTTATGCAAAAATAACCAAGTTTAGTAAAGAAAGTGCGGGGCACTTTGATCTCGATGCTGAGCTAAAAATATGGGTAGGCTCAGATCCTACGCCGATAAGTAAAGACTTTAAGTCGGGCGATAACATTAACGATGTGTATCGCATTATAAGCCAATATGCGCTGTAGTCGCTTAGTTAAGTTGAAGTGATTGTTAGCTTAATGTTGCAATTACTTTAACTTTACACATCCCTACATTTCATTACAATTAACCTAATAAATACAACTGCTTAGTTAAGTTTTCATTCAGTTTGCCAGCGTTAGCATGTGACCCAACTTCAGCAATTAAGCTAAAGCAAAAAAGTAATATTAATAAGGGTTTATCAAATGAAAAAGTTAGCAGTTATTATCTCAAGCATTTTATTATCTAGCGCTGCGACTGCTGCAGACAGCTACCAATCAATTAGTAACTTAGGCTTTCAGCACGAAGCTAGCAGCAATAACAATACTGTTGCAGTTGATTCGATTTATTACTTAGCGCCAAAAAACACCTTAGGCCCGTACGATCAGTTTGAATACATTAATAAGCAAAGCAATGTATATGGTGGCTATGCTGACGATGATTTTGGCGATGTAACGGCGATTGGTGGTGAATATTTTATTGAAAACTTTATGCTGGGTGCTTCATATAGCAACCTAGATAGCGGTTCACACCGTGAGTTTTACACCCTATCAGGTGGTTACTTTTTTAACCCTAACTTACTGGCAAAAGTAACCTTAGTAGAAAATAAAGACGGTGAAGATTTTGCGTTATTTGACTTAGCGTATAACCACATGCTTAACAGCACCGATTACGTGGGTGTAACATTAACGGCCGACGACGACTTTGATTACCGCGCCGTGGCAGCAAAATACTTTATCGATTTATCGCAGGGTAACTACCTGACCTTTGAAGGTAAATATGAAAGCATTGATGACGCGCCAAATCAGTGGCAATTAGAAACAAATTACTACTTTACGAAAGCCACATCGGTATTTGCTAACTACAATAAGCAAGACAATTACAGCTTTGGTGCACAGCATTTTATTAATAAAAATGTAGGTATTAAAGTAGGTTACGGTAATAACGCTGATGACTCAGGTAACGATGCTTATTTTGCTAACATGCGTTTTCAGTTTTAATTATCCGAAGCTCAGGTTAATTAA
>NZ_JBFJHD010000086.1:0-12109 GCF_041613455.1 Pseudoalteromonas sp.
CTTCGAACTGCTCAATACGTTGTTTGATCAGATCTGAAATTTCAGTGGAATTAAGTTGCATGCTCTTTTTCCCAATTACGATTGTAGTGTTGTGGCTAAGCGGTTTAATTTACCGCGAACTGAGCCGTCGATTACAGTGTCACCCGCCTTAATAATAAGGCCGCCAACGACTGTAGCGTCTTCACTACAATTCAGCTTAACTTTGCGTGCGAAACGTTTTTCTAATGCCGCTACCAGTGTCTCTTGTTGCGCCGCAACAAGAGGCGTTGCCGAAATCACATCAATCTCGATTTCTTTGTCATAGTCTGCTTTTAAAGCAGCAAATAACTGAGCAACCTCAGGCAGTGCAATCAAACGTCCATTTTCAGCCATCACCTTAACTAGGTTCTGACCTTGTTCGTTGAGCTGCTCAGCACATAAGTTAATAAATAACTCAGCTTGTGCTGTAGCAGTAGGCAATCCAGCTAAAATGGCAGATGCCTGTTCATTGCTGGCAACGTGGCCAGCAAAGAACAACATGTCATTCCAACTTTCAATAGTGCCTTTTTCAACGGCAAGTTCAAAAGCCGCTTTAGCGTATGGGCGAGCGATAGTAGTCAATTCAGACATGCTCATACCCTCCTAATTACAGCTCAGCGACAAGTTTTTCAACGATGTCACTATGTGCGGCTTGATTGATTTCACGCTCTAAAATTCTTTCTGCGCCAACCACGGCCAGAGTTGCTACTTGCTTACGTAGCTCTTCTGTCACACGGTTACGCTCTGATTCAATTTCAGAGTGCCCTTGAGCAATAATTTTTTCACGCTCTTGCTGACCACGAACAGTTTCTTCGTCAACAATTAGCACGGCACGCTTTTTAGCTTGATCAATGATATCAGCCGCTTGAGCCTTTGCATCTTTAAGCTGTTCTGCAGCTTTCTGTTGCGCAAGTTCTAAGTCTTTTTCGGCTCTATCAGAGGCAGCTAAACCATCTTCGATTTTCTTCTGGCGAGCTTCAATTGCACCGTTTAGTGGTGGCCATACGTATTTCATACAAAATAATACGAACACCGTAAACGCAATTAATTCACCGATAAGAGTGGCGTTTAAATTCACAACCGCTCCTCCTTAAATAGTAAGCTGTTCAAAAAATAAAATTAAAGTACGAACAACAATACCATCGCGATACCAACACCAATCATTGCTACAGCATCGATTAGACCAGCAAGGATAAACATTTTAACTTGTAGCGATGGTGCAAGCTCAGGTTGACGCGCACAAGCTTCAAGGAATTTACCGCCCATGTTACCAAAACCAACCGCTGTACCGATTGCACCGAAGCCGATAAGTAAAGCTACTGCGATGTACTTAAGACCTAATACTAGTTCCATTTTTTTCTCCAAAGTTTCAATTGTAAATTAAAGTTAAATATTAAAGGTAAAGCTAAAAATTAGTGATTATCCGAACTTGCCATACTTAGGTATACGATTGTTAACATCATAAATACGAATGCTTGCAATACAATTACTAAGATATGGAATACCGCCCAAACAAAATGCAGAGGCAATTGCATTAAGCCAATCGCGCCGATAAGGATGAAGATTAATTCACCTGCATATAAGTTACCGAACAAACGCAGAGCCAGTGAAAACGGCTTAGAAACCAATGCGATAAGTTCTAATAACAAGTTGAATGGGATCAAAAGGATTTGCATCGCCGTGTTGTTAGAACTAAACGGGTGAAGTGTTAGTTCTTTAATAAAACCGCCGATACCTTTGATTTTAATAGAGTAACCAATCATTAATATGAACACACCCAGCGCAAGTGCGGCGGTCATGTTGATATCTGTTGTTGGTACAATTTTCATGTATACATCGTGTGAATCCATACCAAATGCAGTTTCGCCAACAAAGCCAGCAAACGCAGGTAAGAAATCAACCGGGATTAAGTCCATTAAGTTCATTAAGAATATCCAAACGAATATTGTTAATGCTAATGGCGCAATAAGCTTACTTTTACCGTGAAAGGTATCGCGTACGTTGTCGCCAACGAACTCAACTATCATTTCAATAAAACATTGAAATTTCCCTGGTACACCTAGTGTTGATTTTTTTGCGGCACTACGGAAGATCCATAAAAATATTAGACCTAGTCCGATAGACCATGCGAGGGTATCCACATGCCATGTCCAGAAGCCACTATCCGCACATGCTTTATTGAAGGCTAAACCGGCATCGGTCGAACACATCTTCGCATTGGTCAAGTGGTGCTGAATATGGCTAGATAGAGTAACTTCTTCTGCAGCCATGTTATATCCCAAAAGTTAATGTTTAAAAAAAACGGGTGCGAACAATCCACTAAATAACACCAACACATAAGCGCTAAAAAAAGGCAGTAACACTACCGGGTAAAGCTTAAGTACCAGTGCAAACAATACGATTGTCAGCATAAATTTTAGTCCGTTACCGCGTTTTAACGAGGCATACGCTTGATTTGCTCTACTAGCACCCATATATCTAAATGCATAGAGGGCAAATACTAAGTGGGGAAGTACTGCTACAGCGCCGCCAGCTAATGCTGATAGACCACTATTGACTCCCCACCCTAAAAAAGTAATTAACGCAGCAATTAAAGCTACAATTCCCTGAAGATAAATTAATTTTAATGCGGCAAGCCTATAAGGTCTTGCTAACTTATTCGTCACGTTTAGTTAACCTTAATGGCGTTCTAATTGTCAGGGTATGAAAACTGGCGAAATTATACTTAATCCTGCCAGTTTTGCAACTTGAGTAGACGCTTTGTAACACAAAATCGCTACAAATGTCCTTTTTTAGACATGCAATAAATTAATGGTGGGTATCATCTTGGTTAATGCGGTTTAAAATACCATCTAGCTCATCTAGGTTGGTATAAGAAATAACCAGCTTTCCCTTGCCTTTTTTATTGTAATTAATTTCTACTTTGGCCCCTAAGTTTTCAGCTAACTGTTGTTCTAACTGCTTAACATCGGGATCTTTTGCTACTTTTTCTTTAGCCACTACCGGTTCTAAAATTGACCGTACTAGCTTTTCGGTTTCACGTACAGTGAGCGCTTTAGCGACGGCTAAACGTGCCGCATCTGATTGCGTATCGCCTTCCAATGCTAATAAACAACGCGCGTGGCCCATCTCAATATCACCATGCTCTAACAATGTTTTTACATCGTTATTTAAATTGTTTAAACGCAGTAAATTGGTCACCGTGGTACGTGATTTTCCCACTGCATCGGCGACTTGCTGATGGGTTAATTCAAATTCGTGCAGTAGTCGATTCAGTGCTATCGCTTCTTCCATTGCATTAAGGTCTTCACGCTGAATATTTTCTATTAGCGCAATCGCGACGGCCGCCTCATCGGGGACGTCTTTAATAATACAAGGGACGCTATCGAGCTTGGCAATTTGCGCCGCGCGCCAGCGACGCTCACCGGCAATAATTTCATAGCTATTGGGCGCAATAGGGCGCACCACAATGGGCTGAATAATGCCTTGCGAGCGAATAGAGCTGGCCAGCTCTTCTAATGCTTGTTCCGACATATCTTTACGTGGCTGATATTTGCCCGAGTGTAAAAATTCAATCGGTAGTTGTTGTAATTCGTTTTGTTGCGGTTGCGCTACATTGTGCATAATTTCAGCTGAGTGAGACGAATTTTGCGCTGAATTATTCGATGCAGGTTTTGATGAACTTAACAGTGCATCAAGCCCTCGGCCTAAACCTCTTTTTTTAGCAGTCATATTATTTTTTTAACCTCAAAGTTAGGCGACCACAGGCGTTGTTTTTTCTTTTCTGCGTAGCATTTCGCCCGCTAATGCTAAATAGGCTTTAGCGCCACTGGATGCCCGGTCATAATACATAGCTGGCGCACCAAAGCTGGGGGCTTCGGCTAAGCGAACATTACGTGGGATCACGGTGCGGTACACTTTATCGCCAAAATGTTGTTTTAATTGTTCTGATACATCATTTGCTAATCGATTACGCGGATCGTACATAGTACGCAGTATGCCTTCAATTTGTAAGTTAGGATTAACTAACTTGGCAAGCTGCGTAATAGTGTCCATTAGTGCCGTTAATCCCTCTAAAGCATAATACTCACATTGCATCGGTACTAAAATAGAGTCGGCAGCGGCCATGGCATTTACGGTTAACATATTTAAAGAAGGCGGGCAGTCGATAAAAATAAATTCGTACTGATCTTGCACCTTTTCTAGCGCATTACGTAAGCGTACTTCACGCGCAAACAGTTCCATTAATTTGACTTCGGCAGCGGTAACGTCACCGTTAGCGGCAATCATATGGTATTCACCAGAGGTTTCTTTAATGATCACCTCTTCAATGGGTTTGTCTTCAATCAGTAAATCGTAAATTGTGGCTACGTCGCCATACTTATCGACGCCACTGCCCATTGTCGCGTTGCCTTGCGGATCGAGGTCAATTAACAGCACTTTACGTTTTGTTGCAGCCATAGATGCAGCGAGATTAACCGCCGTGGTCGTTTTACCCACTCCACCTTTTTGATTTGCTAATGCGATGACTTTTGCCACAGTGTTTCTGATCCCTAGTCTTTAGAAAGAATAATTAAATGTCGTTGTGCATCTAAATTAGGTACTTCTAATGCAATTTTTTGCTCAAATTTAACGCCTGCCGGTAATGACTCTAACTCGTCGCTAGGAAACACACCTTTTAGGGCAATAAACTTTCCTGAATGATCAATTAAGTGACCACACCAGTCAACCATATCTTGCAATGAAGCAAAAGCGCGACTGAGTACGCCATCTAATTTAACACTTGGCTGATATTCTTCAACTCTAGACTGCACCGGGGTGACATTATCGAGTCCTAGCTCATGCTTCACTTGCATTAAAAAGCGCACCCGTTTGCCCAAGCTATCTAATAGCACAAACTGAGTATTGGGTAGTGCAATCGCTAATACAATACCCGGTAAGCCAGGGCCGGTGCCTACATCAATATAATGATGACCGGGTAGATGAGGCGCAACAACTAAGCTATCCATAATATGCTTAATCATCATTTCTTCAGGCAACCGTACTGAGGTTAAGTTATACGCTTTATTCCACTTATGTAATAACTCAACATAACGTACTAGTTGCTGCTGTTGTTTTTCAGTTAGCGCAATATTAGTTTGCGCTAACAATGTTGTTAATTGTTGCTGTAACACAATGTACCTTTACTGTTACGCAGTTTTACGTAACAAGCCTTGCTTCTTTAGATACACTAATAATAGCGAAATCGCCGCTGGGGTGATACCAGAAATACGCGAAGCTTGGCCAATAGTATCTGGACGTGCGTCAATCAGCTTAGCGACCACTTCATTTGATAAGCCAGATACCGACTTATAATCAAACTCTTTAGGTAAAATCGTTTGTTCATGACGTAACTGTTTATTGATCTCATCTTGTTGACGCGCAATATAACCGGCGTACTTAGTATGGATCTCAACTTGTTCAAGTGCTGCTTTGTTAGTGAACTCAGATCCAAGCCCGTCAATTGCCATCAGATCGTTATAACGAATTTCAGGACGACGCAATAATTCTTCTAAACTTGCTTCACGCGTTAATGGCGTTTTTAGTAAGCTATTTACTTGTTCAATAACAGCATGATCTTTATGGATCCAAATATCTTTAATACGCTGTTTTTCTTTGGCGATCACGTCCATTTTTTCGTTATAAGCCTGCCAGCGCTCGTCATTAACTAAGCCTAGTTCACGGCCTTTTTCGGTTAGTCGAATATCGGCGTTGTCTTCACGCAGTAATAAGCGGTACTCGGCACGGCTGGTAAACATACGGTACGGTTCTTTAGTCCCTAAGGTTGTTAGGTCGTCAATCAGTACCCCTATATACGCTTCATCACGACGTGGAGTCCAAGACTCTTTACCTTGCACTTTTAACGCGGCATTCATGCCCGCTATTAAACCTTGCGCACCGGCTTCTTCGTAACCTGTGGTGCCATTTATTTGCCCAGCAAAAAATAAGCCGTCAATAAACTTGGTTTCTAACGAGCGTTTTAAATCGCGCGGATCAAAAAAGTCATATTCAATTGCATAACCAGGGCGGCAAATATGTGCATTTTCAAAACCGGTGATCGATTGCACAATTTCCATTTGCACATCAAACGGTAAGCTGGTTGAAATACCATTTGGGTATAGCTCGTAAGAAGTTAAACCTTCTGGCTCTACAAATATTTGATGTTTGTCTTTATCTGCAAAACGTACAATTTTATCTTCAATTGACGGGCAGTAACGTGGGCCTATACCTTCAATAACACCTGAGTACATGGGTGAGCGATGTAAATTATTACGAATAACGTCATGGGTTTTTTCGTTCGTGTAAGTAATGTAGCAAGGTATTTGTTGTGGGTGATCGCTTTGCTTACCCATAAATGAAAATACCGGAGTAGGTGCATCACCTGGCTGCTCTTGCATTTTACTAAAATCAACCGTACGGGCATCAATACGCGGTGGGGTACCGGTTTTTAAACGATCCACTCTAAATGGCAACTCACGTAAACGATCGGCTAAAGCAATTGAAGGAGGATCGCCTGCACGGCCACCTTTGAAGTTTTCTAAGCCGATATGTATTTGGCCACCCAAAAACGTACCTACGGTTAAAACTACGCTCGGTGCTTGAAAACGCAATCCCATTTGGGTCACAACACCCACAACGCGATCGTTTTCAACAATAAGATCATCACACGATTGTTGGAAAATCTTTAAGTTTTGTTGGTTTTGTAAGGTGGTTTGAATAGCAGCTTTGTACAGCGCACGATCCGCTTGGGCACGTGTTGCGCGAACAGCCGGGCCTTTTGAAGAATTTAGCGTTCGAAATTGGATCCCGCCTTTATCGATCGCTTGTGCCATGGCACCACCAAGGGCGTCAATTTCTTTAACTAAATGACCTTTGCCAATGCCACCAATTGCAGGGTTGCAAGACATTTGACCAAGGGTATCCATATTGTGAGTTAGCAGCAGGGTATTCATCCCCATACGGGCAGCTGCCAATGCGGCTTCAGTGCCAGCATGTCCACCACCTACTACGATAACATCAAAATTTTCGTGAAAAATCATTAATCGGATCCTACTTAAATCAAACCGGTAAACTTCAAAAGGGAGCGTATTCTACCTAGAAATTAGCAGAAGATAAATGATTAACCACGGCCAAGATCTAAGTGTGTGATCTCTAATAATATAAAGGATCTTTTAAAGAGATCTTTTATATCTATTACTACTACTGAACAGGTTTTCTGTTGATAAGGTTTAGATCTGTATTTAAAACATAATATTAGATCAGATCTAAAGGTGTGAACATGATCGGATCATCAGGCAAATAAGCTCTGATCAAAAAGCCACTTTATGCACAGGGCAATCTCAACTGGATCTTATCCAATGGATAAGCATGGCTAGAAATGCAGTTTAATCAGTGGTTATCCACAAAAATAAGTAAATTATTAGTAATTTGTGGGTAACTTTGTTTGTAATTTTTAGCTTGATCTATTGCTTTAAGCCTGATTCAACTAGCCAAGATGCTAACCAGGCCAGTGCAGTTTCTTCTGGTAATGCTTCATCAAGGATATTTAACTCTAATCGTTGTGCTACTTTAATAGCGCCTTTGCTTGCTAATAAGCTATCTACTTTTCGCGCTGCAAGGTTATAGGTATCGTAACTGGTGTCACCTAATCCTATTACTGAGTACTTTAAGTTTGTTAAATCATCTACTTGCGATAAGTCATCAATAAAGCTTAGTAAGTTGTCGGGGTAGTCACCGGCACCATAGGTTGAAGTACAGATCAGCCAAGTGGTGTTTTGCTGATCTATGCTGTTAAACTCAGGTTGCTCGTGCAGTTGGGTGCTAATTCCCTGATCATTAAGCGCTTCGCTCAATTGTTCTGCCACATATTCAGCAGATCCCATCTGGCTGCCAATAATAATATTTACTGAACTCATTAATTATCGTGATCACATCATTTTAATAGGTGCGTATGATAACTGAGTGAGCATAACAGTAAAGTTAAGAGTGCCGTTTTGTATAACTATTTTAGCTTAAAATTCACTCATGGTTTTAATGTTGTTTATAACGCATTGATATTATTGTATTTAACAAATAATCTTTAAATGTAATCATCTGATCAAGCTGTGAATAAAGCGGGGGAAAGTTATGCTTAAAAGTAGATCGTTATTATTAATAGATCGCTAAGTTATTGATTTTATATAGTCGGCGTACCTTGGTTTGCGGCTATTTAAGCATTTTTTCTACAGCGATCGAAATGTGTATAGATCGGCTGTTGATAACTGTAAATTAGATCAAAAAATAAATTGAGCAGCGATCAAATAAAGCAGATCTTTTTATCATATTGAGTTATTAATGGAAAAAAATCGCTTTGAGTGCTGCTTTATGACTATTTTTTCATTAAATACGCTGCATGTTAGTTACTATAATCGGGAAGTAAACGATATTGTGGATAACTGATCTGGTTTTATTTATTTTTTTTGTGTTGATCAGCGTTTAATATTGATAAAACGATCAGTAAATTGCTGCTTCGAGGCTGGGCTAATTAGCTATAAATTTAGCGCGTTTTTAGCTATAAACAGACAATAGTTATAAGTCTATTTTGCGTTTGCTGCTGGTAAATAGGGTAAGTATTAGCCAATAAACGTTATTTTTAGCCTGCTTTATAAGCCGTTAAGCTCAGCTACAACGACACAGTTAGCCGCTAAATAGGGCGTATTAGCGTTAAAATAGCAGCAATAATGGAGTGTAATTAAGCGCTTTTTACTGTGCTCAGTTGGTATTTTTAGGCAGTTATAGTATTGGATTCGTTATTCACTGGTGGCTTTATTTCAAGCAAATAAGCGCGAGGGAACTGTTTTAAGCTGATTAAAACAGCAGTAAATAATAAGTTTTAGCAAATAAAAAAGAGCCGTAAAGCTCTTTTTTATTAATGGGTAAATTAACTTAGTGTTATTTGCCAATACAATAAGTGAAAAAACTAATAAAAACAGTAGGTTTATGTTTTTTTGGTGGGTCTGTGGTGGCCCACTTTCGCATTAGAAAATATCGTGCAAGTAAACTAAAGGAAAGTAAGCCCGATCACCAAGTTTAATCATCGATAGTTTATAGATGCTTTTCTGTTAAGAGCTTTTGCTGAATGTTTGAAGAAATCACTCAGATCATCAGCACTTTCAACTTTATTACTAAAGAGCCAGTCATCTAGTTCTAATCGATTAACAATTATTCTTCTGCCATTGGGTTTTGAATGAGGAATGATCCCTGCGTGAGTAAGTTTATAAATGTAGCTTTTAGCTAACCCCGTATAGATCACGCATTCATCTACGGTTAGATTGGATACAGTACTTAGATAGCTTTTTATCTGTACTTTTTCTAGTAAAGTCATCTTTTCAACATTACTTGGTCTGTTATTATTGCTCACGTTCATGGTCTACTCTCTAAAATTTCTTGGGAAAACGGGAATATTGGGAAAATCAAATTAATTCATAACTTTAAGTTGGGAAATAAACTTGGGAAAGTGTCTCATCTAAAGCTAAATCCGCCACAATTTGTTGTGGTAGCACCTTAAAGTAGCGACCACCAGGTGGCCCACCTGCGATTACTTTCTTGAATGTTCCTCGACCTTCACGACTCTCCAACCAATGATTTTTACACATTAGTTTAATCGTATGAGAAATGTCAGTTCTATAACTAACCTTTAATCCTTTCATAAATGCATCACGAGTTATGAACCAAGCAAGCTGGCCATCTTTTTCTATCGCGTAGCCGTAGTTATCACCCAGAAACTTACCTTCAGGTAATAATTTTCGTCGCCAAAGTTTTAATGCAGCTGGTAATTGTTTTATCAACTTGTCATCTTCTGAATCACTAGAAGAGCCACGTATTTCGAGCCAAGCATCAAAAGCTTCTTTTGCGCTTTTTTCAGCAAGGCCTTTAGGCCAAGGCATAAGCCCAGCTGAAGCAGCCAATTCACCACTCACACCATGTAACGCAAATCTTTTTGCTGCTTCAATAACCTGATTGCCATTATTTTCTTTTGTTATTTCCCAATGGGTTAACATCGCTTTGATATTGAGATTTAAAAGAGTAGGGAGATCATCAATAGTGCTTAAGTACTCAACCCATTGTGGCATGACAGTGCCGTGATTTTCGTTAACGGCTTTCCAAATAGATTCAGAAAAGTCATTCATGTTGTTATGACCATAAAGATCGTCATAAGCACCGTGTTGTCTTTGGGCTGGTACTTCTAAAAAGCGGATTTCTTGACCTGCTTTTACGCCTTTATGTATTGATGAAAGTTTTTCTTCAAGTCCCATTTCACCGGTACTTAAAAAGATAAGTCGCCACTTTTTTCGCTGGCTTTGGGAGCCATCTTTATTACTGCGTGATTTTGACATTCCATTAGCTATTGTATAAATGGACTGATCGACGACCTCAGGGTCTACCTGATGCAGTTCATCTAAACAAAGCAGTAAGTTATTGTGTTCCACCGCTATTGCTTCTAACCCATTAGCGGTGCTTCTCCATGCATAATAGAAGTCAGTACCTGAGTACAAGCTTGCAGCCATGATTAAGATCGTTGTTTTAGATACTTTGGACTTACCAAATAGGTGAACACCACAACTGGGCCAATTTAACCAATGAAGCAGGGGGGCACATAAGCCTGTGCAAACAGTAAATGCAAGCAATGGATTATTTATACAGAGACTACCAACCTCTTTTTGCCAACTAGATAATGTACCTGCGGAACTTAAAAAATCAGCTTCTTTTGTGCCTGAGTAAATAACTTGCTCTGCTCCATTACTTACGGACCAACTGGGTGTAACAAAGCTATTATTAAGCCAGCCTGTTTGAGTCGAGCTTTTATATCGTTTCTCTGGCCTTGCTTGAATAAGGTAGGAAGTTATTGGGTCCCAAATACCTTTACGGCTTGATAGTGCAAGCCCTGTATCCACAAGTAATTCTTTTAACACCTTACCTTGATCATTAATTATGTGGCGTCGTGGTATCAGCTTGCGTATGCAAATACCGTCTAAGTTTTTCCACTCAACAAGCAAGCCGTAGTCTCGAGTACTATTACCTCCTCTTGAAATGCCAAGCACTTGAATTGGGCCACACAAGAACCTTGGTTCTGAATCGGCTGTTGGGGTGTAAAATAAACCTGTTTCTCTAAGCTCAAACATAATAAAGCTCCTTTACTTTGATTTCTTTTAGTTTCGTTTGGAGTTATTTGAGCAGGAAATTTCATGGGATGCTGGGAAAAACTAGGGGGAATTTCAGTGGGTTTTTCAGCCCTTTAAAAATGCGGTGTTGATATTATGGGTACGTCTTTTTTACATAAAATTGGCGTAAAAATGACGTTTTTGAACGTAAAAAATTAGGCATGCCTAATTTTTTCGCTAGAAATATTGGATATCAGTCGAATTTATTGAGGTTGTCGCGATTAAAATGAAATAGCAAAGCAAAAAATATCACCAACGTTGGAACCATGGCGCATCCTGTAAGTAAAGGAGCCATTGCTATATTTTCCCCTCTTTAATTGCTTCAAATAGATCATGCTTCAGTTTGTCGTAGTGCCGAGTAGCGCGAATAGCTAGCACCATTAACACCCACATCTGAAACCATTCATAGTCAGTCATAAGAACACCTTAATGTCTTGTATTACCCAAGTAGATATTACCTTCCCAATTGCAAAGCTCTAAAATCCAGTTACTAATTTTCAACCGTTTAGCTGGGTTAAGGCCTGTGAAAGGAAAGAAAATCTGAGCACTACGCCTTTTGAACGTTGAAAAGGGTTCTAGTCGAATATCCCAAATATCGCCATGTTCATTCATAACATCAAATGCAAACGCTTTTTGTGTGTTTAAAGCAATGAACATCTCTTCTTCCGTTTCATTGCAAAGGTTTACCTCTAAACCTAGTGGTTCACATTCGTCCTCAATACCAGCTAAGCGAATCTTTAACTCATCGTATACAGGCTTAAATGGCCAAAGCTCTTTATTTGTCATTATTTCCCCTTTTAAAATTAGGCATGCCTAATTTACAGATAAGTATCGTAGAGCTCGCCACGAGC
>NZ_JBFJHD010000087.1:0-12060 GCF_041613455.1 Pseudoalteromonas sp.
GCGTTTTGGACCCACCTGACCCCATGCCGAACTCAGTAGTGAAACGAAACAGCGCCGATGATAGTGTAGCATTTGCTATGTGAAAGTAGGACATTACCAGGCTCCCAATACAAGAAAGCCCGATTCGAAAGAATCGGGCTTTTTTACGTCTACAGGAAAGTGAAATCACAGTTGAAAGGTACAAGGTGAAAAGGTAAAAGAATAACAGCCCAGTACTCTCGAAGGCCTTACCACGACATGCTAACACTGTGTAGCACACCCACTCAAAATATAAGTAAGCCCGACTCGCTGAGTCGGGCTTTTTTACGTCTGTAGAAAAGTGAAACGCAAGGTACTAGGTGCGAGGGGATAGGGGCTAGGAAACACGCAATAGCGACTATCCTCAGCCAAGGGATAGCATCATGTTTACACTGTGACTCCTCATTGCTGTAGGCACCATACCAAGCGATCCCTTCTTCTAAGCGCAGCGCCTCTTTGTGAATACCGCTCTAAACTTATTTTACTTAAAGCGTTCAGTCGTTAGCTATCAGTATTGAAGCGTCAATCCTTTGCGTTTGCAATAAATTACATTGAACCGCTAGACGGACACTCAAATGAAGCAAACTCTGTAAGCCCGAAGCCCGAAATCACTATAGATTAGATAATTCGCTTGTTTTATGTACCAATATTGTCTGAATTGACTACAATGATTTATAAGCGATTTAATTGATTGTTAATCAGGGATGTAAAACACGGCTTACATTTTAGATTAGACAGCATTTATAAAGGACTATTTATTCTCTAATGCGACATCACATAGCTAAGTTCGTTACCATTATAATTATACTCTGCAACTTTCCTGCGCTGGCCGATGATTTCGAATTTTCTGGCTATGTTAGAATTATAGGTGGCTATTTAGATGAAAAACATGCTGAGTATAAAGGTTATGACAATAACATTAACTTTAAACCCGCCAGCTTAATAGGCGTACAAGCTGATTATCACTTTAATGATAACTGGTCCTTAACCGGACAATTTGTTGCCAGAACAGATAACTCCACTGCGTCGAAAAATTCAGGGTTAGAGTGGCTCTACATCACCTATCGTGCTACCGATAACCTACAAATTAAGCTTGGTAAACTGCGTGCTCCCTTCTTTGCTATGAGTGACTTTTCAGATGTAGGCTTTGCCTACCCCTGGATCAATCCACCACAGCAAGTTTATGATACCTATATGTTTAAAACCTTTAATGGCATTGATGCAATTTATAAATTTGCGACAGATAACTTTGATATTAGCATAGAGGGCTATTATGGCGCAGAGAGTGGTGATGTTGATATCGGTACTAAGGTTACTGGTTTTAAAGCAGATAATTTAATGGGTATTATCGGCAAGCTTAATGTAGATAACCTTGAGTTTAGGGTCGCTAAATACAATACTGATTTACAGCTTGATATAAACCGATTATCTCAATTGCAGGCTCAGCTGAGGCAATTTAACTTTAATAAAAGTGCGGACTCAATCAAAACTGACGGCGATGCCTATGCTGAACAGTTTAGTATGATTTATGATAATTTAGATTATTTTTTTAGAGCCGAGTGGATAAAAATTAAAACTGATTTAGCATTTGTCCCCAAAATGCAAAGTTACTACTTAACCGCTGGGTTTAACCATTCGGCTTTTACCTATCATTTAACATTTGGTGATAGTGACGTAAAAATTGGCACTGCCGAAACTGAAATTCCACTTGGTGTTAACCCTAGCCTAGATCAATTAGCTATGGCTTATCAAGGGGTCTTTATTCAATCACAGCCAGACGCCTTGAAAACCTGGACCCTAGGAGCACGCTGGGATGTACTGCCTAATCTAGCCTTAAAAGTTGAGTTTTCGACTTTAGAGGGAAGGATGGGGGAAAATTCATTCTTTACTATTAAAGATGGGGCCGATTTTGATCGTAAGGCAAACTTATACCTAATTGGTTTAGACTGGGTGTTTTAATGAGTACCTTTAGCCGTACTCACCAAACATATGCGAGCAGAATGATGTTGTTACTATTGTTAGCAACGATGAGCATTATTAACTCTGTAGACGCAGCCAACAGTCAAGCATTAGATCTTGTTATTGTCGTTAACTCGACGGATAAAAACTTGGTGTTGAGCAAGCAGCAAATTCGCCATATTTATATGGGGGGAGCGTTGAGCCGACAGTTTAAAGCGGTTAATTTGCCGCCTGGAAACCCATTACGCGCCGACTTTAATACTAAGGTGGTGGGTTTGACTGAGTCGCGAGTACAAGCTTACTGGGCGCAAATGAAATTTACCGGGCGTAGTCAGCCCCCCGTTGAGCTACTCTCTATTCAAGCTGTTATCGAGTATTTGCAGCAAGTAGAAAATTCCGTTGCCTACTTACCTGCGGATACAAAACTACCCAATGAGCTAACTGTGATCTCATTTGCAAAAAATGCTATCTAGCTTTGTGGTTAGGCATAAGTTGTAACAACAAAAGGTACATTTTATTTACTCTATTAGCTTAGCTTGGTAAATAGTGTTTCGGCTTGGGTAATCGCCGCAGATAATTCAGTCATACCGACGGGTCTGGCGAAATAGTAGCCTTGCATTTCATCGGCCCCATTGGCTAATAAGTAATTTGCTTGCGCTATTGTTTCAATGCCTTCGCAGCAAATTTTAAGTTCTAAGCGCTTGGCTAGATCAAGCATCGTTTGTAGCACCGCCGTGTCTCTTCCTGAACTGGCATACTGATTGATAAACATGCGGTCTATTTTTAAGGTGTCTATTTCTATTTTGGTCAGATAGCTCAGTGATGAATAGCCGGTGCCAAAGTCATCAAGGGCAATTGAGCCTCCCATCATACTGATGTTACGGAAAAACTCATTTGCTCGAGTAAAGTTTTCTAGGTAGCTTGACTCAGTGACTTCAAATTGAATATTACGAATATCAACATTATATTTTGCTAATTTACTTTTTATGAGATGAATAAAGTTACGCTCATGTAAGTCATGGCTGGATATATTAATAGAAACTAATACATCGGCAGCTATTTTTTGTTGCAACACGGGGAGGTCGTTAAACACCCGGGTGATCACCCATTTAGTGATCGCTTTAATTTTGCCAGCTTGTTCGGCAATTGGTATGAACTCCTCGGGTGAAATAAAGCCTAACTCGCTGTTCTGCCAGCGGATCAAGGCTTCTAATCCGGTAACCTTTCCGCTTGCTGATATTTTAAGCTGGTACAAAATATTAAATTCATCTTCTGTAATAGCGCGGTCTATTAGGTTAGCAACTTTAATTCTGCGCTTGTTGTTTTCTAGCATTGCTTTGTTAAAAATAGTGTAGGAGCCCTTACCATGCTGTTTTGACGCATACATGGCTATATCGGCATTGAAAATAAAGGTATTCATATCGTAATCAGCATCTTGAGCACTCGCAATGCCAATACTGACTCCACACGGTACATCCCAATTATTGAGCTTAAAGGGCTGCTCTAACCCTGCAAGAATACGTTCGGCAATGGTGATAGCAGTATGTTTATCGGCAATATTAGGCAGCATAATTAAAAACTCATCGCCCCCTAAACGTGCAATAACGTCATTATCACGTAAGTGGCTAGTGACTTGTTTTGCAACGGCTTGTAACAGTAAGTCGCCAATTTCATGACCGAGTGTGTCGTTTATGCCTTTAAAGCTATCAATATCAAAAAACATCAATGCAATATCTTCTCCGGCTTGTTTACTAAGTATTAATTCATTCTTTAATAGCTGTAAAAAGTACATCCGGTTTGGTAAGCCAGTCAAAATATCGTAGTTAACAAGGTGCTGCATTGATTGCTGTTGTTCTAACAATTTGGCGGTGTGTTTTTTGTTGGTTTTTATTTCGGAATCAATGGTTTTTAATAGGTTATTAATATCGTCACCTAATTGAGAAACCTCATCATTACCCAGCGCGGTATATTTTAAATTGTAGTTTGCCGTTTTTGCGACTTTTTGAGTGAATTTTGACAGCTGTAATAAAGGAGTAAATAACAGCTGATATATCCAAATAGAAATTAAAATAGCAAACGCAATCACCATGACTACAAACGGTACTGTGTTGTAAAAGAGGCTTACTTTGCTTTGTTTTAGTGGTTTTTCGTAATCTTGTACGATTAATAGATAGCCAAGCGGCGATCTTTCTTCGCCAATGGTTTTTAATGCGACTAACCCCTCTGCGGTTGCGGCAACACCTCGAGGTAGACTTTGCGGAGTTAAGGTAACTAATTCGGGTTTGAAATTAGTTAAGTTTAGGTAATTTGGGTGAACATAATATTGAATCAGCTGCCAGTTTGTATCGAATACATTGACGAACTTAATGTGCTCATATCTATCTAGGCCTAATAGCTCCGTAGTAATAGAGAATGAATCGACTTTGTCTGACATTACCCAGAGTAAGTTGTCGGCTATATTTGAAGATAAAGCATCTAAATTTTCTTCTACCGATTGGCGGTAAAGGTCTTCGTGTTTATTGATAGCAAGGAAAAAAACTAAACTAGCGCTCACAATAATAGAGAGTGTGGTAATGATAATAAATTTATAGCGAATACTGTGAAACATTAAGTTTTATCCTAAACCGTAATTCAATCATCCCTATTTGAATTATCATCAGTATAACTGGGTATTTATCCTTAATTATTATATAAATAAGTAACGACTAAGCCGTTAAAGTACAGCAAAACACACGAGTAGCGAATCATTTATGCAGGTTTTGCGGAGGTTTTATTATCTTTTAACTAATATATACCATTAACTTTATTAGTATATGGTCATAAATGCAACGCTATTGCTGATTTAACGGCTTAGTAAATTGAGTTGCAGTTAATTGCGCGATTACTGTTGCAATTTCATTGTTGGCTTAACAACTGACCTGTGTAAGACTAACCAAGTAATTTTGTAACTCAGGTGACATGAATGTCGAATATAAAAGCGTGGAAACTTTTCAGCTTGGTTTGCTTGTTTGCAGTGCTTATGGGTTGCCAATCTAAAGAAGAGCAACTGCAACAAACAATTCAGGAATCAATAAAAAAGGCCGATGTTGAGCTATCACAGCTTGGTAGCGCGCTTGATAATGGTAGCTTACGCAACGCTGTGTTGCTTAAAGAGTACGGTCAGTTACTGAAACGGCAACAACCAGAGCTTAACAAGGTAGTGGATGTTATTAGCCTTGATGCAACGCGACAAGGTGCACTTTATAGTGGTTTAACACAGCGCCTTAAAGATATAAAAGCGACGTATCTTATTCCTCCCTATGAAGACACACTGCACAGCATCGATTTACTGCGTGAAGCGGCGAAACCGGCGCTATTTTCCGATGCGTTAACCGATCCTATTAATATGCTTGCCGATATGTCTAACGGCAGTTTAGCCCGTGTTGGCGCGATTAGTCAGCAGGCTGAAGGCGAGGGGGTTGGTAATCAACTGGTAGGTAACCCTAACTATGGCCAGTGGCAAAGTAATAATAACGGGATCAGCTTTTGGCAGTGGTATGGCATGTACCGTATTTTAGGTGATGTGTTTGACCGTGTTGAATATGGTAGCTGGAGCAAGCGCAGAAAATACAGTTACTATAACGACTATGGCCGCGCGCGCTATTCAAGCCCGAAACAAATTAAAACGCAAAGCGCGCTCGAAACCCGCACGCGGCAATCATATCAGCGCCAAGGCAAACAGTTCACCAGTCCTTATGCGAGTAAAAAAAGCGGGGCGTCTGGGTTAAGCCGCAGTAGCTACACCCCACCTAAAAGCCGCAGCAGTTACTCACGTGCGAGTAGTTACAGTAATAGCTCAGGAACAGTCCGTAACAGTGGCAGTCGAACCTCTCGTGGCGTGAGCCGTGGTAAGTAAAAGAATAACGTGGAGTTAGAATAATATGTATGAATTTAATGGAATAACTATGTGGGCGCTGCAAGCATTAGCGATTGATTTTGCAATTATTGTACTGCTGTTTGTGAGTCTTAAATATATTAAAGGCTGGGTCTCAAATTTACATGCCAATGATGAAATTACGGAACGCGATAACTTTGCATTTGGTATTAGCTTTGCGGCGGGGTTAGTGGCATTAGCAATCGTCCTGACCGGTGTCAGTAGTGGCGCGTTTGCGGTGTCGTTACAGCAAGAAGCGCTGCAGATGCTAGCTTATGGCGCATTGGCCATTTTATTGATTAAGTTAGGGCATTTCTTTCAGGATAAAGTGGCACTGCGTAAGGTGAGCCTGCATAACGAAATTGTTAAAGGTAACACAACCGCGGCCGTTATCGACTTCGGTCATGTAGTGAGTGTCGCCATTGTTATTCGCTCCGCACTGTTATGGGTTGCAACCGAGGGGTGGCATGGTTTACCCATAGTGGTGGCTGCGTTTGTAATTGGTAGCTTAGTATTGTTGTTAGTGAGTCAATACCGTGTGCAATTATTTAAGCGCACGAATAGAAGCGGTGACTGCCTGCAACAAGCGATAATTGATGGTAACTTAGCGGTGGGCATTCGTTATGCAGGCTTTTTAGTAGGCAGTGCACTGGCGATGACAGCAGCCACAGGTGTTGCACCTTATGCTGCAGACAATATTAGCGCTAGCCTTTGCTATTGGGCAGTGAGTGCGGTTGTGAGCCTCTGTTTGTTTATTTTATTGCACTTAGTGACCATCAAAATAATTTTATCTGGATGCGATATTTCCGATGAAGTGAATCGTCAAAAAAATGTAGGGGTAGCCGCTATTTCTGCTGCGTTATCATTTGCGGTCGGTATTACCATGGCAACCTTATTAGGCGCATAATCACGTGTCAGCAACGAATACTCGCCGCAGTAAAGTTAGTTTACTTGGGCACGATATTTTACTTATCACTGTTATGGCCGTACTCGCAGGGTGCGGCCTTATTTATGAATACTTACTGTCGCACTATGCCGGGCGGGTACTTGGCTCAGTAGAAAGCGCTATTTATGCGATGATTGGCACCATGATAGTGGCGATGGGCATTGGCGCATTTTTAGCACGCTGGTTTAACGATGCGTTTACTGCTTTTGCGTGGCTAGAAAGCCTAATCGCATTAATTGGTATGGGCTGTATTTTAGCGATAGCCAGTGTGATAGCTGTTAGTTATTCACTGCCACACTTATTTTCCAGTATTTTTAACTTACCTCCCGACGTGGTGCTAAACGGCTATGTGTTTCAAAAGCTGCAGCAGTGGTCCCGTTTTTTACCTTACGTATTTGGCTTAATACTGGGTTTGTTTATTGGTATGGAGATCCCGCTGATTGCGCGAATACGCCAGCATGTTTATGGCCGATTTTTAGAAAACAATGCCGGCACAATTTATGGGGCTGATTACATTGGGGCGGGAATAGGCGCGGCCATTTGGGTGAGTATTATGCTGGCGATGCCGATAATGCAAGCTGCTGCCTGGACCGCGCTGTTTAATATTATTGCCGGGCTGGTATTTTTATGGCGCTACCATAGCTATGTACGCTTTGCTAAGTTGTTATTGGTGTGTCATTTATTGCTGCTACTGCTGTTTAGTTTTATTCTGCTGTTTGGTAGCAGTTGGATGAATAGCCTCAGTAATGTGCTTTATAAAGATAAGGTTATTTACTCTCAGGCGACTAAGTATCAGCATGTAGTGCTTACCGAACGCTTAAGTAAAAACCAGCCGCAGCCAATCACCGATCTGTATTTAAACGGTCGTTTACAGTTTTCCAGTATTGACGAGCAAATCTATCACTCTATGTTGGTTTACCCAGCAATGCTGGCGTCGAACCGTCATGAGCGAGTGCTGATCATTGGCGGCGGTGACGGTTTAGCATTAAGAGATGTGTTAAAATGGCCGGTCAATGCCGTAACACTGATTGATCTTGATGGCCAGCTATTGAACTTGTTTGGCCATCAAAACGAGGAGTTTACGCCCCCCGCGCATATTGCAAAGCGCTTACTGCAATTGAATAACAGCGCAATGCACGATCCTCGCGCTAACATTATCATTGGCGATGCGTTTATAGAGGTCGAAAAGTTGCTCGATCAAGCCGCGCAATTTGACACCATTTTGATTGATTTGCCCGATCCTAATCACCCCGATCTCAACAAAATGTACAGTGATTACTTTTATAATCATGTGCGGCAATTGCTCGCGGCCGATGGTGCTATGGCGGTGCAGTCGACCTCGCCTTACCACGCTAAAAAGGCATTTTTAAGTATTGCTAAAACGGTTAAAGCGGCTGGGTTTGCACATGTTGAGCAGTATCAGCAAAATATTCCATCGTTTGGCCAGTGGGGGTGGACCATCGCCACCAAAATGGGCCAGTCGGCCAGCGCGCGAATTAACGCCGTTAGCAAATTGACGGTGCCATCAAGGTGGCTGAGTAAAGAATATTTACTGGCCAGTTTTGTGTTTCCAAACAATTACTTTGAACACGTGAAAGATATTAAGGTCAATAGCTTAGGCTCGGGCCAGCTGTACGATTACTACCGCACTGCGTGGCAGATAGAAAGTGAATTGTACAAAAATTAATAAAACATGGTTGACATAATATGTCGGCCATGAGAATCTTAACTCAGACATAATATGTCAAACAATAAAAGGCAGAGACATGGAATTAAACGAACTTTCAATAAAACTAGCTTCATTTGAAACTGAAGGCGCTAACTTTGAGTCTTTCTTGATTGCCAACTCCGGTGAGCAAGATGTATTGCAAGTAATTGTTGATGGCAATGACGAGCTGCCAATTTTTGTAACGCAAACGCAAGAGCAGCTGCTATGTATTAGCTACTTGTTTGACGAAGATGAAGTAAAGCCGGAATTACGCAACGAGTTAAACGAAACGTTACTGCGTTTAAACGTGCCGATTCCATTAAGTGCATTTGCTAAAATCGATAATAAATACGCGATTTTTGGTGCACTGTCGGTCAACTCATCATTAGATGATGTGACCCACGAACTAGTGACATTAGCCGATAACGCCATTGATGCACTTGAAGCCGTGACCCTGTATTTAAACGATTAATAGTGAGTGGAGTTAAGATTATGAGTATTTTAAAAAAGTTATTTACCGCAGTGCGCGGTGGCGCACGTGAAGCAGGCGAAGCCATTGTTGATAAAAATGGTATTCGTATTTTTGAGCAAGAGATTGCTGATGCACAAAATGCATTGCACCGTGCGAAAAAAAGCCTCACTGAAGTGATGGCCAAAGAGATGCAAACGAAGCGCAAAATCAGTGCAGTGGATGCATCAATTGCAGAACATGAAGCGTATGCAGGTCAAGCCCTTGAAAAAGGCAACGAAGCACTGGCGCTAGAGATTGCAGAGAAAATTGGTGAGTTTGAAGCAGAAAAAGCGGAAAACGAGCAAGTGTTAGCCGGCTTTAGTAACCATATTGTTACGCTTAAGCAGCAAGTGAAAGAGGCCGAAAAGTCGATTAAAGAAAACCAACGTCAGCTCACTATGGTTAAAACCACTGAAAGCGTGCAACAGGCCACTATGGCCGTCAACAGCACACTAAATACCAATAGCTCATCAATGACGTCGGCGCGTCAGTCACTTGAGCGTATTAAGCAGCGTCAACAAGATCGTAGCGACCAGCTTGGTGCGGCAAAGCAACTTGAGGCTGACGTAAATGGCGACGACTTAAAAGCGAAAATGGCAGAGGCCGGGATTGGTGATAGCAGTCCGAAAAGCGCCGATATTTTAGCGCGCATTAAAGCTAAGCAAAATAGCTAATATTTACGTTTATACTTGAAAAGGTAACTAAGCTTGGCTCAGTTACCTTTTTTGCTTACAGAGGCACCTTGCGATGTTTAATTTTTTCAAATCTAAAAAAGCCCCTCAACGACAACTAAACCATGCCAGTGAACTGCACAAAGGTGACATGGTTACGGTTATTGACTCATTTGCTTACCCTGCTTGGTTAAAAGGCCAAACATTGCGTGTTGTTGATGTGCAAACCTATCAATATCAACACAGTAGTGATACTGAGTTGGTGCTGGAGAGCAATAGCGGGCAGGTGGTGTTCTTACAAATAGAGCAACAAGATGGCGAGCAGTGGGCGCATTTTTCAATAAAAATTCAGCGTGACGATGTAGCCGAAATATTTGGCCTGGATGAGTTTGCCCGTATTTTTGATGAAGAGTCGTTAACTTATATTGAAACACGCAATAGCCCTGAGCGTTTTACGCAGTTTTTAGCGAGCAGCTATCAACAAAGTGAAGCACCCTATGTGTGTTACTTCCATAATAAAGACTATCGCAAGCACGCTTTACCGCAATACGAACAAGACGGTGGCGAGCCTTGTGAAATGATTTGTTTGCTGTCAGACGATGAAAAACATGGCTTAAACATTGAAATTTGGCAAGGCGGCGAAACCGAAGTTTCATTAACCCTAACTCGCCCGATTAGCGATATTGTTGACTTGTTTCCGGGAGATGCGCAGTGAGTGATGCAAAAGAAAAGTGGTTGCGCCAGGAGCAGGCAGTGCGGGCGACCCAAATGGCTTTTGATTTAAGTAGCGAAGTACAAAAGTCGATAAAAAAGCAAGCCATTGACCAGGAGCTCACGCCTTCAGACATGATCCGCAAAATACTGGGGTTAGATGTTAAATCGAAAAAAACGCGGCAGCGTTTATCGTTTAATTTAAATGATGACGAAATAGCCCAATTGGCAAATCGATTTCAGGTACCCAGTGACGATAAGCGAGCGGTTAAGCAGCAAGTGGCAGAGCTGTTAATTGCGCACACTACTAAAGGCTAGTTTTGCGTTATTACAGTGAAGTCTTTACACTGGGCTTAAACTGTTTAATAGCGAGCTGCCGTGAATATAATTTTAATTGCGTATCTATTTATTTTTGCTTTATTTGGCACTGCGGCAAGTTATTTTGTGCGCTTTATTTATGCGTATTGGATACAGAACAAGATGCCGCTGGAGTATATTATTAAAGCGGCGGGCTGCCTGATCATGGTCGCCATTATTTCAGCGTTAATTCCACGCTTAAATTAACGCTGCAGATGAACTCTCAATACTGAGCGTTACTTGATTTCAAATGCTTGGCATTGCTGATCAATACATAGCGATTGTACTTCAAGCACCGGTAAGCAATCGGTTAAGCCCTCTATACTGTTTTGTGCTTGTTGTTTCTTGGTTATTTGCTGCGCAATTTGTTCTGCGCGCTCTTGGGGCGAGTTTAATGTAGAGTAAACAACATATTTGCTTGGCCCACCACAGGCACGTGCCCCTACTTCAAGTACCTTACATTGAAAACTAGCAGTGCAGCTGTTATTGCTGACAATATCGTTTAGCTGGCTGTTCAGTGTTACTAAACTAGCCTGTTGATCATTGCTTGTGGTGCTAGCACAGCCACTGAGTAGTAACAGGCTCGTGGCAATACTAGCAATTGATAATTTAATGGCTGGTGGCAAACAACTCATAATCTTGTCCTTAGAATACACTGACTGCTGAGCCTTCAAGTTTAACACATTTATTTTCAACACACTGCGTGCTTGGCGCAGTTAAATGCTGACAAATGCTGACCATCTGGTTTTGTGTATTATAGTTACTTTCAAGCTGAGTAATTTGCTTAGCTAGTTTTTCCACCTGTTGTTGCTCAGCTGTTTTAGTTGAATAAACTACATAACTACTTGGGCCACCACAGGCTCGACTGCCGACGGCGAGTACTTTACATTGCTCGATAGCATCGCATTGCGGATCAGTGATCAGTGCAGTTAATTCATCTTTAGCGGCCTGTATACTTTTCTCTGACACCGGCTTTGAGTCTGCCGCTGATAAGGTTTTCTTTGGCACGGCTAATTGTGGGTGGTTTTCTGGCAGCGGCTGTAGTTTAGTTTGCGCTACTGCTTTGTTGGCAGTTGTTTTTTCTGCTTCAGCGGGGGGGTTGTCTGAGCATGCGGCTAAGCATAGCGGCAACAATAGGGCGAACATTTTAATCTGCATAACAAACCTTGATAGTGATGAATTATTCATCACTATCATACACGCTGCATGGCTAACGGCAATAAAAACTCGTTAGCTATTAAAGCCATAAGCCTTAGCGGCTCATAA
>NZ_JBFJHD010000088.1:0-12010 GCF_041613455.1 Pseudoalteromonas sp.
ACAACTGACGTAACTGGTGACGTACAGTTACCAGAAGGCGTAGAAATGGTAATGCCTGGTGATAACGTTAAGATGACAGTAACTCTAATCGCGCCAATCGCGATGGACGAAGGTCTTCGTTTCGCTATCCGTGAAGGTGGCCGTACTGTAGGTGCTGGTGTTGTAGCAACTATCGTAGAGTAATAATTAACGTTTAAGTTAATTATTAGAAAAAGGTCACTTCGGTGGCCTTTTTTAATGCCTGCGATTTACGTCATGTGAAGGTGGCGCTGTTACCCCAGGCGTAGGTGCTTTGTAGCAACTATCGTAGAGTAATAATTAGCCTAGCTAATTAATACTAAAAAAACCCGAGCTTAGCCTCGGGTTTTTTAATGCCTACGATTTACGTCATGTCAAGGTGGCGCTGTTACCTTAGGCGTAGGTGCTTTGTAGCAACTATCGTAGAGTAATAATTAACGTTTAAGTTAATTATTAGAAAAAGGTCACTTCGGTGGCCTTTTTTAATGCCTGCAATAAAGTACAGGTTTCAGGTTTCAGGTTTCAGGTGATGCAGCGCGGTGTTAATTTGAACACTGTCGTTTGAGTGGAGTTTAGTGAAACCCGAGGGGTGGATTTAAGGCGAGTAAATGTAATGCGCTATTCGACTCTGGCTCTGTTTTATTCTAAGCTGAATAAACGCTAAAATTTTTAGGCAGCAAATATGAGCAAAGTAATTAATCATCCACATGGTACTTTTTGTTGGTCAGAGTTGTGTACTCATGATTGGGCAAAAGGGAAGGCGTTTTATACCTCGTTGTTTAGCTGGGGCTGTGATGATCAGCTGATCGGAGACGATATTTATTACACTATGCTACAAAAGCAAGGTGATGATATTGCTGCTATGTATGAGATGCCTCAGCAGCAACAAGATGAAACGCCGAGCCATTGGCTTACTTATATTGCCGTTAAAAATGTGGATGAATGTGCTTTACGGGCGAAGGAGTTAGGCGCTGAAATCATTGCTGGGCCGCACGATGTGATGGATGCCGGGCGGATGCTGCTGTTAAAAGAGCCAGGCGGAGCAACCTTTGCTTTATGGCAAGGTAATCAGCATCAAGGCTGTAAACGCTTAGGCGAACTAAACACGCCGTATTGGCATGAGCTAGCGACACGTAATAGTGAAAAAAGTCGTGAATTTTATTGCCAATTACTGGGTTGGAAAAGTGAAGTGAAAGCCATGCAAGGAATGGATTATGTGCTATTTATTGCCAATGGCCAACCCGTTGCTGGAATGATTGAGATGACTGATGAGTGGCCAGCTGATACACCCCCACACTGGATGATTTATTTTGCAGTAGAGCATTGTGATACCGCGGTAAACCGTGCCGTAGAGCTTGGCGGACAGGTGTGTGTGCCTGCCACTGATATTCCCGAGGTGGGGCGTTTTAGTGTCATATTGGACCCCCAAGGCGCGGTGTTTTCGGTGCTGCAGTCTGCTATGGACGATGTAAAAAGTTAATCATTGGCTAAAGCTAAGATTAACCGGGGGGAGAGAGGGAGATTTTTAACTGCGGTTTGTTGTGGTGGTTACGTTAATTTTCAAGGTTATTTGTTATAATGCTCGATAATTACACCCTCATTCATTAGAGAGCACGATGGAATTTTCACAAGATAGTCACTTAACCCTGCCTTTGTTTATGCTTGACGAAAGCCTCAGCAGCAGAGATTTAACCCAGCCGGATTTTGAAATAGCTATAGTACTTGATGATGAGTTGTTAGCACAATTATGTCAAAACCCCAGCGCAAGCAGCAGTATTGCTATTACGGTGCAAGACTATCAATTAATTATTAATAACCCCACGTTTAGCGCGTTATTAGAACAACAGCATGATGCACAATTAACCCTTACTCATGGCCCTTTGTTAAGTGCGGTACTAACCACACAAGAGCAGCACACCTTTGTTTCACCACAAATGGATATGATGCCAACCTTTGACCTCGGCGATGAGGACGAGGAATGAGAAAAATAATCATCAGTACCTTAGTACTGATTATTCTAAGTGGCTGTGCGTATTTAGGGAATGCTCATTACAATGAGTTATTTGGCCCAGAGCAAACGCAACCGCGCATAGTGGCACATAATAGCGCTGCCGGTGCCGATTTTTTACAACATGTGAAACCGGTGCTCGATACTCGCTGTGTGGTGTGTCATGGCTGTTATGATGCTGCGTGTCAATTAAAGCTATCTTCACCTGAGGGAATAGATCGTGGGCTCAGTAAAGAGCGGGTATACGACGGTACGCGGTTATTAGCCAGCAATCCTAGTCGATTGTTGTTTGATGCTGAAAACACCCAGCAGTGGCGTGATAAAGGCTTCTCGCCGGTGCTTAATGAGCGTCAGCAAAGTGCTGAAGCAAATTTAGCCGGCAGTGTGTTATTTAATAGCTTAGTGCTGAAGCAAAGCGCTGATAACGCTAACAACAATGAATTACTCGATGAAGAAAAATTTGATTTTTCTTTAAATCGCAGTCAAAGCTGCGCCACTATGGGGGAATTTGACCAATTTGCCAGTGAGCAACCGCATGCGGGTATGCCGTATGGGCTGCCAGGGATCTCACGAGAAGAGTTTAATCACCTGCAGCGCTGGTTACAAAATGGCGGTGAAATGGCACACATTAACCCGCCAACAAGCTATGAATTAAAGCAAGTTAAACGCTGGGAGGCTTTTTTAAACCAAGACAGTTTAAAGTACCAATTAGCGGCGCGTTATATTTATGAGCACTGGTTTTTAGCTAATATTTATTTTGCAACCGATGACACGCCTGATAGCTTTTTTAAACTAGTGCGCTCAGCCACGCCGCCGGGGGAACAGATAAAGTTAATTAATACCCGTCGTCCTTATGATGATCCTAAAGTAGCGCGCGTGTATTATCGTTTTATGCATGAACGGGCGACTATTTTATCGAAAACACATTTACCACTTAAGTTAAATGATGAAAAGCTAGCGCGTTTATATCAGCAATTTATTGCCCCTGAATACACAGTCACGGCGATGCCGAGTTATGCACCCAAGTTAGCCTCTAACCCATTTAAAACGTTTGAAGCACTACCTATTGATGCTAAATACCAGTTTATGCTCGATGAAGCTGAGCTTATTATTATGGGCTTTATTAAAGGGCCGGTGTGTCGCGGGCAAATAGCGCTTAACGTGATAAACGATCATTTTTGGGTCGCCTTTGCCGATCCGCAAAAAGTAGCGACGCCCGCTGTAGGTAAAATGCTCGCGCAGCAAGAGGATGCACTTGAACTACCAGCGGCTGAAGAAAGTAATGCGTTAGCGATTGCTAATTGGGTTAAATATTCAGTACGTGAAAAGCGCTATTTAAAAGCGAAAGTGGAGCTGGCGAATCAGCTGTTTAAAGACGGCGATCATTTAACCACTAACTTATTGTGGCAAGGTGAAGGCAGTAATAAAAATGCGGCGCTGACGGTGTTTCGTCATTCAGACAGCGCAACGGTAGTAAAAGGTTTTATTGGCCAAGAGCCTAAAACCATGTGGGTACTGGACTATGCGTTATTTGAGCGTATTCATTATTTATTGGTTGCAGGGTTTGATGTGTATGGCAATGATGGGTCATCAATTAGTCACACGGCTGTATATGGATTTTTTACGCTTAGAGGGCGAGAGTAACTTTTTGGCGTTATTACCCGAACAACAACGCGAGCAAATTAAGAAAAGCTGGTATCGCAAAGCGCCACCGAGCTTGTCGCAGTTCTTTAAAAACAATCGCGAATTTAGCCAACCCAGTGGTATTGAGTATCAAACCGATGATCCGCAGCATGAGCTGTACGGCTTAATAAAAACGGCGTTAGCGCCGGTGTTAAGTGAGCATTATGATTACACTCGCGTGCCACAGCCGTTAGCCAGTATTAATACCTTACCGGTTAAGGCGATTAACTTGTTACCGCCGGTATCCTATGTATTGGTAAAGCAGGCCGATGAGAGTCACAAAGCGTATACGATTATTCATCATAATGCGCATTACAACATTTCTAGCTTGCTGAATGAAGCAGGGCAGCGCGCCTTTGCCGAAGACACCGTAACCATAGTACCCGGCTTTATTGGTGATTACCCCAGCGCCATTTGGTACTTACAGAATCAGCAACAAGTAACTGCGTTTGCTGAGCAATTGTCGCTGCTACAAATTGAAGCCGATTATCGCGCGCTGAAAGCCAAGTTTGGTGTGCGTCGTACTCACCCTCAATTTTGGCAGTACAGTGATATTTTACATCAAGTGGCGAAGCAGTATCGTGGGGTTGAATACGGCTTGTTTGATTACAACCGCTTAGAAAACCGCTAAGACAAAATTTACTTATTAAACGCCCAGCACTAAGTTGCTGGGCTTTTTTATTGCGCGCCGCTTAGTTGAAATAATTAACAGTGTATAAAATAGCGGTTGCTTGATAGTTTAATTGTGAGGTAATTTCAATTAACGGTAGTTAATAATAAGAGCGCGCAGTGCAGTCAATTCAGCTTCAAGCATACAGTGGCTATTTATCCGGGCAAGGTAATAGTCGCTTTGAAATACACAACCTCAACTGGCACGTTAACCAAGGTGAACATTGGTTGTTAATCGGTGCCAACGGCGCGGGTAAATCAGCATTGACAGCGGTGTTAGCAGGGGAGGCTAAGCCCATTAGCGGTGCGCGTCATTGCAGCATAGCATCAGTGGCACTGGTGTCTTCTGATGCGCAAAAGCAGCTTATCAGTCAGCAGTTAGCGACTGGTGAGGACAGTGTAGTTAAACAGCTGATTGTTAACAGCACAGGTTATAATACTCAGCTGGGGCAGCGCTTGATTACGGCATTGGATGCTGAAAAACTATTGGCGCGTCGCTTTAGCGATTTATCTACCGGCGAAACACGTAAATTGTTGCTCATTAAAGCCTTGAGTTGTGGCGCGCGCTTAGTGGTGTTAGATGAGCCGTTTGATGGCTTAGATAGTGACGCGAGTGCAGCGCTGAGGACGTTGTTAATGCAACTAAGTGAATACATTAGCTTTGTATTTGTGTTAAATCGCGTCGCTGAAATACCAGCTTATATTACCCATTATGGCTATGTTAATCAGCGCCAGCTGCAACATACATTGGCCCAGCCAAATGCAGAGCAGCGGGCAGATTTGCTGAAATTATTACATTTAAAGCAGACGTCATTGGTCATTCCAAGGCGTGATAGCGCACAAACGACAGGACTGTTCAGCGCTGAGGTGCTGGTTAAGCTTAAGCAAGCTAAAGTGAGCTATAACGCAGTCACTGTTTTTCAGCAACTCGATTGGACCATTAAACAACACCAACATTGGCAGCTCAGTGGTAACAATGGCTCCGGTAAAACCTGTTTACTCAGCTTGATCACCGGCGATAATCCACAGTGTTATAACAACGACATTGAAGTATTTGGCTTTAAACGTGGCAGTGGTGAAAGTATTTGGGATATAAAGCAGCATATCGGCTTGGTGTCTAATGCGCTACACATGCAGTACCGAGTGAGTATATCGGCGTTAAATACGATTATATCGGGTTTTTACGACAGTATCGGCTTGTATCAGAGCGCAACCCACTCACAACAGACACTCGCTAAGCAATGGTTGGCATTAATAGGTTTAAGCGATAAGCAGCATACGTCGTTTACCCAACTGTCGTATGGCGATCAGCGTATGCTGTTGATTGTACGCGCAATGGTAAAACATCCTACGTTATTGATTTTAGACGAGCCCTGCTTAGGCTTAGATGAAGCAAACAGACAGCGTGTACTGCTACTGATAGAAAAAATGTGTGCTGCCAACAGCAGTACCGTAATTTATGTCAATCACCACGCAGCAGACAAAATTAACGGCATCAATAATTACTTAACCATGGCCGATTATCAGCCTTAATAGCAGCTTGAGCGGCTGCTTAGTCACTCAAGCTGGGTGCGCGGTATTAAAGGCGTGTAACAGTGAAGCCTTTAGCTTGTAATTGCTGAATTAAACCGTGTTTTTCAGGTAAATGCAGCGCGCCGACGGCAATGAAAAGGCGCTCGTGTGCCAAGCGCGGTGCTAACTGTGCTAGCCATTTATTGTTACGATTAATTAGCATCACTTGTTCGCTGATCTCGCCGTAATTACTGTCATCAAAGCTGGTATGGTAATAATGAGTGAGCGTGTCCATATCGCCATTTTTCCACGCATCAACTAACTTAATGAAGTAACCGTCTATATCGGCGAGCTGCTGAAAAGTTTCGGCAATCATTTCGTTACTCAGTAATGCCATAGCATCAAACATTTGTAGTTGCTGCTCTAGGGTTTCAAGCTCAGCTATTTTTATATTGTTACTTTTAGCGTAAGTAAGTATTTGCTTATCAATACCGGTTTTATCTGAAAACCCCGCGTTTTGAAATTCAATTTGCATCATGCTAACCATCACTGCCCACGGCTTTAGGCCATTAAACATAGCTATATCAATCGACTTTTTAGCAAAATAATCTTTCAGCTTGGTGTAGTTTTGTTGCGACAGCTCGCTTTGCAGGGTTTTGCCATTTTTTAACAACATAAATGGCATAGATCGTTGCTGCATTTGCAGTGGCGTTAGCTTGCTGATATCTACTTCAACCACCACTTGTTCGCTTTTGTCTATAGCGTCGGTGACATATTTTGGTAACCCCTGCATGCTGGCGTCGCCTACGTGTACGGTGCCAAATAAATACGAGTTAACGCCGTTTTTTTCTATTTTAAATAACGCCGGAGCAGCATAACTCTTAAAGCTAAGCGCAATCAGTAGCGTGATAATAATGAGTTGGCTAATACGGGGCAGTATATTCATGGTTTATCCTTAAAGTCTGGCAATCATGGTTGTGTAAAGGGCAGTAAAGCAATAGCGCGTTTGCAGTTGCTAGTTAGATACTATAGCAGTTTCACCGCGCTATAAATCTTCTGGCTTTTTGCTAAACATTAGCAACCCGCATCTTGCGGGTGGCGCAGGTGGCAAAAATAGCGTGCGTCGATGAGTCATTAAAGTGTACCGCGGTGATATTTATTTAGCTATTTTACTGAAAACGAATCGCACTCTAAATTGCCGATATTAGACTAGAGAATTTGCCTTTCTAACTGAATTGCATAAACAAATCTTTTTTCAGCTGCTTTATGAAATTTTTCACCGGATAACGGCGGTTTAGCTTGTTTTAATAGCATGATTTTGATGTTGACTTAACTAGCTAAGCGCGGTATTAATATAAATAGACAGCGAAAAAACTATTTCGCCATAATTTATTAAACAATATTTGGTATTAATTACATGCTTGCAAACGCACTTAACCTAGTCCTGATTATTATCGTGGTGATTATTCCCGCGAGGGCTTCGTAGTGCTTTAAAAAACTTAAGCATTAAAAAGCCCTCCGCACTTAACTGTTCGGAGGGCTTTTTAGTTTTAGCAGCAAAATTT
The DNA here is from genome assembly GCF_041613455.1 of Pseudoalteromonas sp. Taxonomy (GTDB): domain Bacteria; phylum Pseudomonadota; class Gammaproteobacteria; order Enterobacterales; family Alteromonadaceae; genus Pseudoalteromonas. The sequence continues at coordinate 7,456 of NZ_JBFJHD010000088.1, forward strand.
GTGATTAACGAGTCACTGAGGAATGGGGATTTTAACAATGACAGGCGCAGAATTAACAATCGACTTACTAGCCAAGCACGGCGTAAATGAAGTATTTGGCTACCCAGGTGGCGCTATTATGCCGATTTACGATGCGCTGTATGGTGCGCCGGTCAAGCACTACCTTACTCGCCATGAGCAAGGTGCTGGGTTTGCAGCGGTAGGCTACGCCCGCAGTACTGGTAAGCTTGGAGTGTGTTTTGCCACCTCGGGTCCTGGTGCCACAAATTTAATCACCGCGTTGGCTGATGCGATGATGGATTCGGTGCCGCTACTAGCCATCACCGGGCAAGTGCCGACAGCGGCTATCGGCTCGGATGCCTTCCAGGAGGTGGATGTGTTGGGGATGTCGCTGTCGTGTACAAAGCACAGTTACATGGTAGAGCGAGCAGAAGATTTAGCCGAAATACTTCAAGAAGCAATGCATTTAGCACAAAGTGGCCGCCCAGGCCCGGTATTAGTAGACATTCCCAAAGACATCCAAATGGCGCAAGTGCCTTTCCAACCTTGGCTGGCCGCCGACGAGTACTTACCAAGCTTAGATTTAAAGCAAGTGGCCATTGCCAATCAACTGCTCAGCGAGGCTAAACAGCCTGTGGCTTATGTGGGCGGCGGTGTGCAAGCCGCGGGTGCGCAAAACGAATTAATGCAGTTTTTAAATAAAACTCAAATGCCAGCGGTAGCAACGTTAAAAGCATTGGGCAGTGTATTACCCGATTATGAATATGATTTAGGTATGTTAGGTATGCATGGCGGGCAAGCTGCTAACCTAGCGGTACAAGAATGTGACGTTCTGCTGTGTATCGGTGCACGCTTTGATGACCGTGTTACTGGCAACTTAGCGAAGTTTGCGGCTAACGCTAAAGTAATTCATTTAGATATCGACGCCGCCGAAGTCGGTAAGCGTAAACCGGCTAAAGCGTCGTTAATTGCCGACCTAAAAACCTCATTACCGGCGCTTGAATGTTTTGTCACGCCACAAGCGTGGTGCGATCACAACAAGGCGATGATGACGCAATACGCATGGCGTTACGACTACCCCGGTGACAAGGTTTTTGCCCCGTATTTACTTAACCAACTTAGCCAACGTATGCCGAAAACCGGCGTAGTGTGCTGCGATGTAGGGCAGCATCAAATGTGGGTGGCGCAGCATATGAAGTTTAATCACCCGAGCAATCACTTAAGCAGTGGCGGAGCAGGCACTATGGGGTTTGGTTTACCAGCCGCGATTGGCGCACAAGTGGCCCGCCCCAATGACTTTGTGATCACAGTATCGGGCGATGGCTCGATCATGATGAATATTCAAGAATTAGCCACTATTCGCCGTAATAACTTACCGGTAAAAATACTTATTTTAGATAACCAGCGTTTAGGTATGGTGCGCCAATGGCAAGAGCTGTTTTTTGCAGGGCGTTACTCTGAAACCGATCTATCTGATAACCCTGATTTTGTGCAATTAGCTGCGGTATTTGGCATACCCGGGCAAACCATTACCCATGCTAATCAAGTAGATGATGCAATAACCGCATTGGTTAATAGTGAAGGCCCTTACATAGTACACGCCTGTATTGATGATAAAGAAAATGTTTGGCCATTGGTGCCGCCGGGTGCGGCTAACGATGAAATGATGACGGAGAAAGTACAATGAAATACAGTTTAACGATCGCTTTAAAAAATCAAAGTATTGCAGTAGAGCGCTTTTTGCGCGTAGTACGTCATCGTGGTTTTGATTTAACTCATTTTCAACTCAATATGGATGATGGCCAGTACCAGGTGGCAATGACAGTAGACAGCGATAAACCGCTGCACTTATTAACCAGTCAGCTTAATAAGCTGGTGGATGTAACCGCGGTGACGGTGCAAAACTTACAACGACAAGCAGTGTAAGCTGCGCGAAGTAACAAATTAGCGAGTAGGTTAATAAACTTACTTAACAACTTAAGAATGAGGAACGCCCGCAGACGCTGCGGCAACAACTGAGGTAACTATGGCTAAATTAAGAAGTGCAACAACAACCGAAGGTCGAAAACGCGCAGGTGCTCGTGCATTATGGCGTGCAACCGGAATGACAGATACGGATTTTGGTAAACCGATCATTGCCGTTGTAAACTCGTTTACCCAATTTGTACCTGGGCATGTGCACCTTAATCAGCTGAGTGAGCTGATGGCCGAAACCATTACCCAAGCCGGTGGCGTACCCAAAGAATTTAATACCATCGCAATCGACGACGGTATTGCGATGGGGCACGGCGGTATGCTGTATTCATTGCCGTCACGGGATCTCATTGCCGACTCGGTAGAGTACATGGTGAACGGTCACTGTGCCGATGCGATGATCTGTATTTCTAACTGCGACAAAATCACCCCTGGGATGATGTTGGCAGCACTACGCTTAAACATACCGGTTATATTTGTCTCGGGTGGGCCGATGGAAGCGGGTAAAACTAAACTGGCTAATATCGATATCAAACTCGATTTAGTGGATGCCATGGTGAAAGGGGCTGATGAGTCAGTAAGCGATGCCGATTCTGAGCAAGTAGAGCGCTCGGCGTGTCCTACCTGTGGTTCTTGCTCAGGCATGTTTACCGCAAACTCAATGAACTGTTTATTAGAAGCCATCGGTCTAGCACTGCCAGGCAATGGCACGACCTTGGCAACCCATAAAGACCGTAAACAATTGTACGTTGAAGCAGGGGCGCGCATTGTTGAGCTGTGCCGCGAGTATTACCAAAAAGATAACCAAGATGTACTGCCTCGTGCCATTGCCAATAAAACTGCCTTTATGAACTCTATGGTGGTGGATATAGCCATGGGGGGGTCATCCAATACGGTATTGCATTTATTAGCTGCTGCCCAAGAAGCCGGCGTTGATTTTGATATGTCGCACATCGATGCGCTATCGCGTAAAACCCCGTTTTTATGCAAAGTCGCCCCTGCGACCCCTGAGTATCATATTGAAGATGTGCACCGCGCAGGTGGCATGATGGCCATAGTACGTGAGCTTGGCAAAGCAGGTTTAGTGGATTTATCGGTTAACCATGTTGCCGGTATGACCATGGGTGAATTGGTTAAAAAATGGGATGCGACCGATCCGAGCAACGAAGCCGCACGCAAATTTTACCGTGCTGGCCCTGCAGGTATTCGTACCACTAAAGCCATGAGCCAAGAGTGTCGTTGGGATGAGGGCGATAACGACCGTGAAAATGGCTGTATTCGTAGTGTCGAGCATGCGTTTCGTCAAGATGGTGGCCTAGCGGTATTGTCGGGTAACTTAGCGGTGGACGGCTGTATTGTCAAAAGCGCCGGTGTGGTAGATGAGATGCTGCATTTTGAAGGCACTGCCGTGGTATACGAATCACAAGATGACTCGGTAGCCGGTATTTTAAATGATGAAGTAAAAGCCGGTGATGTGGTGGTGATCCGTTACGAAGGGCCTAAAGGCGGGCCGGGCATGCAAGAAATGCTGTACCCAACCAGCTACTTAAAATCAAAAGGCTTAGCTGAGCAATGTGCGCTGATCACCGATGGGCGTTTTTCGGGTGGTACGTCAGGTTTATCAATTGGCCATGTGTCACCAGAGGCGGCCAGTGGCGGCGCAATTGCCTACGTTGAAAACGGCGATAAAATTATTATCGATATTGCCACTCGCGAAATAACGTTAGCCATCAGTGATGAAGAGTTTGAGGCACGTAAGCAAAAACAATTAGCACGCGGTAAACAAGCGTATAAACCGCTTGATCGTCAGCGTTATGTGTCGTCTGCGCTTAAAGCCTATGCGCTACTTGCAACCAGTGCCGATAAAGGCGCGGTGCGTGATTTAGCCAAATTAGAGGAGTTAAGCTAGCCTATGGTTTCGCAAGAACTCGATTATTTTCGCGCTATTATTCAGGCTAATATGGAGCCTTTAGCAAAAGTGACTGAGGTGAGCAACATGGCTGAGCTCAGCACTAAGCTGGGTAATCAGGTATGGCTGAAGCGCGAAGACCAACAGCCGGTGTATTCATTTAAATTACGCGGGGCTTTTCATAAATTAAATAAATTGCCGAAAGGTTCCGTGGTTGTTACGGCGTCGGCGGGCAACCATGCTCAGGGTGTGGCGCTGAGTGCGTCATACTTAGGCCATCAAGCAACAATTGTTATGCCGGTTACCACTCCCGAAATAAAAGTCAATGCGGTGCGTGCACTGGGCGGAGAGGTGGTGTTGCATGGCCATCATTTTGATGCGGCTAAAGCCCATGCGTTAGAGCTTACCGAGCAACGCAATGGGGTGTTTGTACCACCGTTTGACGACCCCGATGTTATTGTTGGCCAAGGCACGGTGGCGCGTGAGCTGATGCAGCAACTAAATGAGTTAGATGCGGTATTTATTCCGGTAGGTGGCGGCGGCTTATTAGCTGGCATGGCGGTGTATATCAAATCGTTGCGCCCTGATATAAAAGTAATAGGGGTTGAAGCCGATGAAAGCGCCTGTTTACAAGCGGCGTTGCAAGCCGGTGAACCCGTAGAGCTGGAGCGG
>NZ_JBFJHD010000089.1:0-12004 GCF_041613455.1 Pseudoalteromonas sp.
ACTTAAATCAAACGTAGAAGAAGTACGTGCACGTGGCGGCATTATTTACGTATTCGCTGATAAAGACTCACATTTTGAGTCAGACGACACTATGCGTGTGATCAACGTAAATCACGTAGATGACATTATTGCACCTGTGGTTTACACCTTGCCATTGCAGTTACTGTCGTACTACGTAGCAGTAATTAAAGGCACTGATGTTGACCAACCACGTAACTTAGCTAAATCTGTTACTGTTGAGTAACTTATTTAGTGAGTGTTTAGCTTGGGGGGAAACAATAAAGTTTCACCCCAAATAAATTATTACCTCAAACAACATTACTCCAAATATAAATAACTTAAAGCCGACAATTATGTCGGCTTTAACATATCAATTTAATTGTTATCCGCTACAACTGCCTGTTTAGCTGATTCTTAATATTAGCACTTTTTAATGGTGCGAGAGTTTTAAAGCTTTATACAACCACTAAGCAGATTGTAAAGCACGCTCGCATTACCAGTTATTGTATACCTGTCTTAAATTGCCAATGAGTTGCAACTCCCCTCCTTGTATTATGCTATATCACAACTCTTACCACTCGAGGGTCGTTGTTTAAAAAATAGAATCGATGCTGTCAGATATGAAAAGCTAATGTTAAAAAGTAATGACATTCGATAAGTTTCTCTTGTAATTATAATGATATGTTATATTGTAGCGTTCGCGTTGTCGGGGGGTAAACTTGTGCGCTTAATTTATAACGCGCTTTTAGGTGGCTGAGCTGGTGTGCTAAGCGCTTAATCTTTGTGGTTTAAGTAAGGTTACTTAACTGATCTTTGCGCAGGTATGCAAAGCCAAGCAGCTAAATAAGTATCGCCCGCCAACAGACGTAGTTTACATAACCTCAACGATAAACTATAAAATTTCATCATTAATTTCAGGCACAATATGAAAAGAAAACCTCTAGCTATCGCTATTTATGCGCTTATGGCTAGCTATGCGAATCACGCTAGCGCAAATGACAGTAATAAAAGTGATACAAAAAATGCTCCCTCTGCAGAAACATCTTCTGCAACTCAACTGGAAACTATCGTGGTTGAAGGCGAAGCGAGTGGTCCTTCCGCTTTAGCCTTTGGCAACACTAAAAAAGCCAGCGATGTAATAATTAGTCGTGAGCAATTAAGTATGCGCTCAGCGACTTTGGGTAATGCGTTGTCGGCAGAGCTTGGGATCCACAGCAACGCTTTTGGAGGAGGCTCATCAGCGCCAGTTATCCGTGGACAAGACGGAGTACGGGTTAAAATTTTACAAAACGGTATTGATGTAATTGATGTATCAAGTATGTCACCTGATCATGTCATTACTACCGATACCCTACTTGCTGAGCGAGTCGAATTGGTGCGTGGCCCTTCCACACTACTGTATGGTACTGCGTCATCCGCAGGGGTAGTCAATGTGGTGGACAAGCGCATTCCGTATAAGATGCCCAATGGTAATTTTAATGACCGGGTCGAGGGTGAGGCATTACTTCGCTATAACACGAATAACCAAGAAGCACTGGCTACGGCTGGGGCTACCGTTAAGTTAACCAATAATATTGCATTGCGTGTTGAAGGGTTAAGTCGAGATGCCGATAACTATAAAGTACCTGAATTTAAATCAGATGTGATACTTAACTACTTACCAGACTCTTATAATAAATCACAAGTGGGCACGATAGGGTTATCTTGGATTGAAGATACGGGTTATATCGGGGTTGCTTATAGCCGACGCCAAGACATATATGGTATTCCAGGCCATAACCACAATTATGACAGTTGTGAGGGGCACCTCATTAACTGGCTTGGTTCATCAGAAACTGGCTTTCATGGTCGCTACTACCTTAATGCCTATCCGCACTTAATGGAAGATAGTGACATGATAGATTTTCCACACTTTGATGGCTGCCATGTAGGTGGTCATGCTGATGACCATGGCCACGAACATAGCCATGATCAGCCTCATGGCTTTGAGCATAACCATAATCACAAAGGCCCTTGGGTAGATATGACCTCAGATCGGTATGATGTACGGGGTGAGTTAAAGCAGCCGATTCAAGGTATTGATAAAGTTAAACTGAGTCTAACTTATGCAGATTATCAGCATGATGAAAATGACCCTGGCAACCCTGAGCGCAATACAGGTATTGGAGAAGGGCTCGATCCTAGGCTAGATAAAGGCCACGCCGCCGCAGTGTTTAATAACCAAGGCTTTAATGGTCGTTTGGAGGTATACCATACGCCAGTTAATGGGTTTAGTGGTATGCTGGGAGTGCAGTATCAAAAGCAAGAGATGAGTGCTACGGTTCCTTATTTGCTCAGCTACGGTGATACCTCGCAAGCAGATCCCCGCTTTTTACTTGCGCCACATAGCAATAAAAACCTAAGTGTGTTTGGGTTGGAGCAATATCAAGTTGGTGATTTTACATTTGAAGTGGCGGCTCGATGGGAAAAACAAAAAACACCGGTAAAATATGATCACGAGTTATTAAATAGAAAACTAGAGTGGCTGAACACTGGTTTCCCTGCTTTGGATTCCAATAAAGTTGAACATCCCGATCTAAGCCCTTACAAAGAAAATGCCGCCTCTTATGCGGGCAGTATCATTTGGGACTTTGCCCCTGAATACCGTGTGTCGTTGTCTGTTTCACATAATGAGCGCCTACCTTCATCGATGGAGCTGTATTATAACGGCAAGCACTTGGCCACCAACTCGTTTGAATATGGAAATAAAAACCTACAAAAAGAACGTTCAAATAACATTGAATTGGGTATCTCTCACTCTAGTGAAAATTGGGAATATAATTTAAGTGGTTATTATAATCATTTTGGCAATTACATTTTTAATGAAAACATCACTAAGTTTGGCGACTTGTACATGCGTCGCTACAATCAAACCACCGCCCGCTTTTATGGCTTAGAGGGGGATATTAGCTATAACATTACGGCCAATCAAAAGCTGACAGTGTTTGGTGATTTTGTGCGTGGTAAAATTGGTTCGCTAGCCCCTGTTGTTGGAAAATCTTTATATGGTGAAAGCTCTGAGGTTTTAGGTCTAAAGCCTAGCTGCCAGGGATTAAGTGGTGAGCAGATTGCCGATCAATTATCAAATTGTGTATTGCTGTCTAACCAACAAGCCAATCCAATTTTAGAAGTTGATGAAGCCTGTACTGCTAATGACTTAGTTAATGCAGCCGAATATTGTGTGTTGAGCTATCCTGAAAAATTGGGCACAGATGTACTAGAACGCCCTAGTACTAATGCACCACGAGTGCCACCTGCCCGCTTAGGTTTTCGTTATCACAACTACTTAACCGATAAGCTTTCAATCAATATGGATTACACTCGTGTATTTTCGCAAAAGAAAGTCACTACCTCCACCATAGCTATCAAGCCGCTTGAGTATGATGAAGATGGCACTAAGCGACAATATAATAATAACTCACTGTTGATGCAGCCTAGACTGGTTAAAGAAAACGAGACTCAGGGCTACAACTTATTAAATATTGGCGCAGACTATGAGAGTACTTATGGCAATATTGACTATATCTTATCACTACGTGCAAATAACCTCCTTGATGAGAAAGTTTATATTCACAATTCCTTCTTGCCTTATGTGCCACAAATGGGTCGCAGCTTTACGCTGGGGTTAAATGTTAAATTCTAATCCTGTAGCCTTCTAAGTAGTGTAGCTCAGCGGCGCTGCTCGCCGCTGAGTTTTATATTATCAGTAAAAAAATATATGTGAGTTAAAAATGCGACAGTAGGCTTTTTGTACAGATGGTGTTTGATGTACCACCTAGGTAAAAGTATTCATAATTAAAAAATGCGAATGCTGCTTCATTTTGCTGTTGCTAAAATTGTATTTAAATCACTAATCCCTACTTAATAAGCGCTAAATACGCTAAAATTACAGGCTACTTTTTTAGCAATAAGCCCGTAATAGATATGACCTCAACCGCAAGCCCTAGCACATTTACCAAACTTGGCCTTATTCCAGAGCTACTCGCTCGATTAACCGATTTAGAATACAGCCAACCTACGCCCATTCAAGCTAAGGCGATTCCAAGTGTACTTGCGGGTAGCGATTTAATTGCGGGGGCAAATACCGGCTCGGGTAAAACGGCGACGTTTGCTTTGCCTATGCTGCAAAAAGCATTTGTTGAACAAGGTGCTAAAAAAGCAACCAGCAAAGGTAACTTTGTAACTGGGCTTATTTTAGTACCTACGCGTGAGCTGGCTACGCAGGTAGCCGATAGCGTTAAATCGTACTCTGCGAACTTTAATGGCGCGATTAAAACAGTGGCTGTGTTTGGTGGCGTGTCGGTTAATAGCCAAATGCAGGCACTGCGTGGTGGCGCTGATATTATCGTGGCAACCCCTGGACGGTTACTCGACTTAATCTCAAGTAATGCGATTAAGCTCGATAAAGTAACTACCCTTGTGCTTGATGAAGCCGACCGCATGCTCAGCCTTGGCTTTACCGAAGAGCTTGCTGAGCTGCTAGCGTTAATGCCTGCTAAAAAACAAACTATGCTATTTTCAGCCACCTTTCCAGATCAAGTAACGTTATTAACGCAACAGTTGCTAAACGACCCTGTTGAAATTCAAGTACAAAACAAAGATGAAAGCACCTTAGTACAGCGGGTATTTACCGTGAACAAAGGCGAGAAAACCACGGTTTTAGCGCATTTAATTAAGCAGCACCAATGGCGCCAAGCGCTGATTTTTGTCAACGCTAAAAAAGACTGTGAGCACTTAGCCAGCAAACTTGAAAAACGCGGCGTGAACGCGCAAGTGTTCCATGGCGATAAAGGCCAAAGCGAGCGTACTCGGGTAATCGAAAAATTTAAAGCAGGCGAAATAGAGGTACTGATTGCCACCGATATTGCTGCTCGTGGTTTAGATATTGCCAAACTGCCGGTGGTAATTAACTTTAACCTACCACGCAGCCCTGCTGATTATATGCACCGTATTGGCCGCAGTGGCCGTGCCGGTGAAGTAGGGTTAGCGCTGTCGTTAATTGATTATGACGATTTTCATCACTTTAAAATCATCGAAAAGAAAAACAAACTTCGCTTAGAACGCGAAGAAGTGGCGGGTTTTGCCGTAAACCAAGTGAATCTTGATGCCGCTGCGGCACTTAAAAATGACAAGCCAATGGCCAAGCCTGAAGGCACAGGTAAGAAAAAGCATAAAAAGAACGCCGCTAGCGATGATGTATGGGCTGGTTGGAAAAACCGTAACTAACTCTATTGAGCCGCACTAGCGGCTGCTACTCGCTATAGGCAACCACTTGATTGCGACCGGCCGCTTTGCCTTGATAAAGGGCTTGGTCGGCTTGTTGTAACCAAAGCTCTAATGGTTTGTCGGCGGCTAAGTTAGCGACCAAGCCTATGGTCACTGTCGCGCAGGTTGGTATCTTAAGTTGCTTACTCACCTGTTGCTCTACCCCGTGGCGTAGCTTTTCGGCTAAGGTGAGTGCGCCAGCTTGACTGGTATTTGGCAGCATTACCACAAACTCTTCGCCTCCCCATCGCGCTACTATATCTTGCTCACGTAGTGTGTTAGTAAGCGTCGTGGCAATTAATTTTAAACACTCGTCGCCTTTTTGATGGCCGTAGTTATCGTTAAACTTTTTAAAGTAGTCTACATCAAGCAGTAATATGGCTAAATTAGCGGGGGTACGGCGGCGTTGTTGTTGAGTTAAGGTAAAAGCCTTAACAAAGCCACGGCGATTATTAAGCCCCGTTAAGTAATCGGTATCGACTAGTTGTCTTAATGTGCTATTTGCTTGCTCTAACTGTTGTGTGCGTTCAGCAACGTCATGTTCTAACTGTTTGGTGAGCGCCGCGAGTCGCTGGGTGCGTAAGCGAATGCCGCCATACACTATCACCACTAGGGTTACTAACAACAGGCTGATTGTGCCAGCATTCATCCACCAAGGGGGGCTTACGTTAAATGTAAGTTGCAGCGGCGTGGCGCTGATCCGCCCCTGACTATTTTTGCCCTCTACAGTAAGTACGTTAACCCCAATAGGTAAGCTTGCTAACAATAGCTGATTGTCACGCCGCCATTCACTCCATACTGCATCGGGGCCATTTAATCGGTAGCGATATAAATTTTTATTCGGCTCGCGGTAATCGGTTACGGTAAAGTGTAAATTAATATTGGTGTGATCATGGGCCAGCGAAAACGCCGTTTGATTAAAGCTGATAGTAGGAGTGATATCTTGTTGGCCCAAAAAGATTTGGCTTAATCTGATATCAAATGGCGCTTCGTCAATTTTAATCTCGGTAGGATTAAACTCAAATGCACCATTAGGGCTCGCTATGGCCAGCTTGCCGTTAGCAGAGCGAGCTATCCCTCGTTCGGTAAATGAGTCGGCGATTAAGCCATGGGTTAAGCCTATGGTGCGAATTGTCTCGTTGCTAGGATTAAACCTAACCAAGCCTTGATGGGTAGTCACCCACAAAAAGCCAGCTTCATCATGTGTGGCCCCTAAAATACGTTTAGACGGAAAGCCTTGTTGCTCGCTGTATTGGCTTACTTCGCCCGTATCGCCATTAATGCGCCACAAGCCTTCATTAGAGCATACCCAGAGGGTACTTTCAGGATAACTGTGTGCGCATAATAACGGGGCTGAAGTAGGAATTTTCGTTACCGGATCGCTATTCTGAAGTGATATTAATCCCGAATAGCGCGTTGCCGCATGAAGCCCAGAGTGTGCAATATTAAATATTGCGTAAGCTATATTGCCCCGTACCTCAGCAATACGTTTGTCAACCCAGCTGAAGCGTTTGCTGGTGGTTGAATAGCGCGCAATACCTTGCCCTCTAATGCCAAATAATAAATCGTCGCCATCGGCATAAATACTGCTGAGCTGCACATCTGTTAACTCAAGCTGAGAAAACTCGGTATAGCGACTAAGTTGTTGCAGTTGTGCAAATTGTTGGGTGCTGGCTTGAAATACGCCTTCGTTGGTGCCCACCCAGAGCTGCTGCTCGCTATCAACAAACAACACACTAATATCATGCACATTATAATGTGTAGGAAATGGCACGTAGTGCCACTGTGGCTGAGGCCCCGCGCTAACGCGCTGAAAAACGCCTTGCTCCGTGGCTAGCCAAAGCTCAGCAGTGTGACTGTAATGCACCGCTTTAACCGCTTGGCTGGTTAAGCCATAGGTTTGGCGAGGTGCGGTTAATAAATCAGTAAACAGTGGTAGCGTTTTTATACCCTTAAACAATCCTTGCTCACGCGTGCCCACCCAAAGTCCCTGGGTTTTATCGAAAAACAAACTGCGTATATCTACGCCAGCCAATTGGGGGGTATTGGCTGTTTGGTTAATCCGTTTTAGGCTGCTGGCATCTAATTGATGCAGCCCTCTGTTCGTGCCAACTAGCACCGTATTCATGGCACTGTCGGCAATAATATCGTTAACTCTAATATTCACTCGAGCGTTGGGCTGATTATCTAAATCAATCAGCGTAAATTGTGCTGTGTGCGGATTAAATATAAACAAGCCTTCATTGGTGCCCACCCATAGTGCATCGTTTATTAGCTCTATAGTGCGAATTTCGTTGGAGCGACTTTGCCCCGTTTTGCTGGGATTGATAAGAAACTGCTGCCAATCGCTTAAATCTTTTGCCAGCCGATATACGCCATGTGAAGTTGCCACCCAAATGGCGTGTTGCGATTCTTGTAGCCACCAGATCCTAAGTGAACTGAGCGGGTTGTCTTCTGGTAAAGAGTGGATCACGTTCGGCTGATCGGTATGTAAGTAATTGAGTCCGGTTAGGGTGCCAATCCACAGTCTTTTTTGTGAGTCGGTAAACAGAGTTTGTACATGATCGTTACTGATACTGGCACGGGGAGTGGTGTGTTGGTAATGTGTTTTTAATTGCCGGCTCGAATCCCAGCGAAATAAGCCCTTGCCCCAAGTTGCGGCCCATATGGTGTTATTACTGACTAATAGCTTAGAAATATCAGCATACTCGTCTTGAGCAAATAGCACATCTGCCCACACTTGATAATTTTTGCCATCATAGCGTACTAAACCATCGGTATCGGTGGCCAGCCAAATTATGTCCCTTTGATCTGCGGTGACATGGTAAACCGATGCTTGGCGAGCGCCCACCGGTTCATTAATAGCAGAAAACTGGTAGATTTGTTGCGTGACAGGGTGTGACGCCTGCACCGTATTACTAAGCAAACACAGGTAATTTAAAAATAAGTAACCAAAGGTGGTAAACACGGATCGCAGCATGGCAGTATTGTTTTTTTATGGACACTCTTTAGGTTAGCGGACAATCAATGGGTTTTCTAGCCATATTCCCTATAATTTAACGACTTATCGCTTTTTAGCAGCATGACAGCGGCCAGCATCGTATTCGTTTTGCGTTATAAACAGGCATTAAAAAAGCCAGTAACAACTGACTTTTTAATACACTTGCTGGTAATGATTAGGCATTTAATGCCGTAGTCATTACTTATAAAATACCTCTACAGTGCCTTTTACTTTCATAAGTAATGGCTGGCCATGGCGATCTAGCGCTTTAGGTGCGGCAACTTTGATCCAGCCTTCGCTGATGCAATACTCTTCAACGTCAAAACGTTCTTTGCCGTTCAAAGTTACACCAATTTCATGTTCAAATACTTCTTCTACATAAAATTTGCTGCGTGGATTAATCGAAAGTTGGTCTGGTAACTCTGGCTTATTTGTATCAGTCATAATAGTGATCTGCATTGAATAGATAGTGCGCTATTGTAGGCAATACGGGCTTTATGCTCAAGCACGACAACAATAAAGTTAGTTATTTAACATTATTGTTGTGCCGCCACCGTTTAAACTAATGAAAGGTAATTTGTGCAAGTGAAAAACACATTTTACGTTGGCGAAAATCAATGCTTTTTAACGTGACGCTAACGCGCTCACCCATGCTGAACTTTTGCTTGTTGTTGCTCCACTGTTGTTTGGCGGCGTTAAAGTCAAACTCACCTTGGCTAAAACTGCTCACGGGTACTAAGCCTTCAACAGCGGTGCTGTCTAGCTCAACAAAAAAGCCAGCACTCGACACCCCACTAATGGTGGCGGTAAAAGTATCGCCTATATACGGCTTCATATAGCTGCACTTTAATGCACTTTCTACTTCGCGGCTAATGTCGTTGGCTTGGCGCGACTGAGCCGAGCAATGCAAACTTAATGTTTCTATACTTTCTTGGCTATAAGGGTACGCTTTTTTAGCTAGCTTATGATTGGTCGTTGTTTTATTAGCAAATACATTAAAAAAACTGATCACCCGTTGTAAGCCATTTTGCTGCTTAGCCTGTATTTTAGCGCGAATGGCACGATGCGTAACTAAATCGGCATAACGACGAATAGGCGAGGTAAAGTGTGCATAGGTTTCATACGCTAAACCAAAGTGCCCATGGTTATTAGCCGAGTACTCAGCTTGCGATTGTGAGCGGAGCAATAAAGTGCGGATCACGCTGGCATCACTACGCTGGCGAATAGTGCTTAGTAGCTTATTATAATCAGCCGGGGTTGGTTTTTCGCCACCACCAAGTTGTAAGCCTCTTTCAGCTAAGAGCGCTCGTAACACTTGTAGTTTTTTCTGTTGTGGCCCTGCATGCACTCGAAACAAACTCGGTATTTTGTGTTTAGCTAAAAACTCGGCAGTACACACGTTAGCGGCCAGCATAAATTCTTCAATCATTCTGTGAGCATCGTTGCGCTCAATTGGCTCAATATGGGTGATTTTTTGATTTTTATTTAGCTTAAGAGCCAGCTCTTGGCTATCAAAATCAATCGCACCGCGCAGTGTGCGCGCTGCGTTTAAATCGACATAAAGCGCGTGCAAATTTTTAATCAGCGGCGTCACATCAGCATTTGGCTCAGCGAACTTATTAGCGTGGCCCGTATTGGGTTTGCTCAGCATGGTATGTGCTTGTGTATAGGTCAGTCTTGCATGTGAGTGGATCACCCCTTCGTTAAACTCAGCATGAGTCACTTGGCCAGCTTGGCTAATGGTCATATCACACACTAATACTAGGCGATCTTCATGTGGGTTTAACGAACACAGCCCATTAGATAAAGCCTCTGGCAGCATAGGTATCACTTGCCCTGGGCAATAAATAGAGGTGGCGCGTTGCGACATCTAACACATCATTAGCTTTTACATAATGCGACACATCGGCAATGGCAACCAGTAAGCGCCAGTTGCCTTGCTCGGTTCTTTCACAATACACGGCATCATCAAAGTCTTTGGCGTCTGCGCCATCAATAGTAACAAATGGATATAAGCGGTAATCAACACGGGCTAATTTATCTTGCTCGGTTACTTTATTGCCAAACGAGTTGGCTTGCGCAAGTACGTCGCTGTTCCACTTTTCGCTGATACCATGGCGACGCAGCGCCAACTTGGTTTCCATGCCGGCAGAGTGAGGCTGACCAAGGACTTCGGTTATTTGTACTTGGGTTGCATGGCGAAAAGTAGGGTACTGGGTAATTTCAGTATTTACATACTGGCCCACACTGGTGTTTGCTAATTGGCACTGCGCTACTTGCACTTTTTGTGGGCATTT
Organism: Pseudoalteromonas sp.; assembly: GCF_041613455.1. Lineage (GTDB taxonomy): Bacteria > Pseudomonadota > Gammaproteobacteria > Enterobacterales > Alteromonadaceae > Pseudoalteromonas. The sequence continues at coordinate 10,603 of NZ_JBFJHD010000089.1, forward strand.
AGTGTTATCGGCCACGAGTACGTAGTCTTTGCCTTGGCGTTTTAATATGCCGGCTAAATGCGTTGTTTTGCGCTCAATAATTTTTATTAACTTATTGTTTGAGCGTTTATGGCTGCCAGCTTGCTGCAACACCTGCACAATATCGCCTTCAAAAACATGGCTTAACTGGTTTTTAGCAATAAATAAATCTTTTTCGCTGGCGCTATAATTAACGAAGCCAAAGCCATCGGCATGCAGGGTAATGGCACCACTGACCAGCAAAGCTTGATCAATAACTTGGTAACCTTTGTGTTGGCTAAACATCAGTTGGCCATCGCGTTCCATGGCGCGCAAACGTCTTCTGAGCGCTTCTTTTTGCTCTGCGTTTTTTAGCTCTAAGGCGTGTGCGATTTGTTCACGATTCAGGTTTTTTTTCATTTTGCCAAATAGGCTTAAAATAAATTCACGACCTGGGATCGGGTTTTCATAAATGGGTGATGATAATGGTGCGGTTGGGTTCAAATTCATAAAACTCTCTTAAATTCGCCCAGCGCTGTTACTGTGTATCTTCAAACTAGGAATATAAAAGACTTAAGATTGATAAAGATAAGGTGAAATAAAGCATAAGGCGAGACTGACTCGAACAATGAGTCGATATAAAAAATTAAGCTGCATTAGTACATACTCAATTGGGGTGTTTAGTAATACCGGTTATTAAATGTAACAGGTAAAAATTAGCTCACCAATAAATTAGTTATCAATGAGCTATTAATACGTTAAAGCGTATTATTTAACCGTGTTTATATACAAACAATGTTTTCGGCTTGTGGGCCTTTTTGACCTTGTGAAACAGTAAACTGCACACGTTGGCCTTCAGCTAAGGTTTTGAAACCGTCGCCTGAAATTGCACTGAAGTGTGCAAATACGTCTGCGCCAGATTCTTGCTCGATAAAGCCAAAACCTTTTGCTTCGTTAAACCATTTTACTGAACCAGTTGTTGTATTAGACATAATAAGTATCCTAAAAATTAATATAAGGGTGCCTGAAAATAGGCGATTGAGCCGGAAAAAATAAGTTAACTTGAGGATATCGCGTAGGATTATTACTAAAACAACGGGGTACTAACAAATAAAACAGAACTTCTTTCAAACTAATATTTTGTAATGGGTTATTACTAACCCATTAAATTGTTATGCAATTAGATGCAAACAATGTTTTCGGCTTGTGGGCCTTTTTGACCTTGTGTAACAGTAAACTGCACACGTTGGCCTTCAGCTAAGGTTTTGAAACCGTCGCCTGAAATTGCACTGAAGTGTGCAAACACGTCTGCGCCAGATTCTTGCTCGATAAAGCCAAAACCTTTTGCTTCGTTAAACCATTTTACTGAACCAGTTGTTGTATTAGACATAATAAGTATCCTAAA
>NZ_JBFJHD010000090.1:0-11914 GCF_041613455.1 Pseudoalteromonas sp.
AGAAAAACGTTTAGGTTTCCAAGATCAAGCCATTTATGACTTTGGTGGCTTAGATGACGAAGGCCGTTATATCATCGATGCTCGCTATAATGGCGCTGATGTGCGTAATTACAGCCAAATTGCAACGTCATCATCGGCATGGCAAGCTAAAATTGGTGTCAGCTATAAGTTTTAATTTATAGCGACTATACATAACAAAGCCCGTTTTTAACGGGCTTTTTTATGGCTAAAATTTATAAATCACTGGCGTGTTCATATTTAACCATTAATTTTAGCGTTAACGAAATTAAGCTAGATAAAACAGACGTTTGTTCTACACTGGTTTTGTTGCGAAATTATGCAAACTGTAATTCATTTGTAACGGATTACTAGTTATAATCGCAAATTGGTCAAAGAAGTTAAAACAGCATCTAGTCAATCAAACATAAAAACACCTTACAGGGAATTAACATGAAAATTCAACTTCGTAAAACAGCACTTTCACTCGCTATTGCAGCCTGTGTGGGAGTGAGTAGCGCTGCGATGGCTAATGAAACCTCATCATCGGTCAGAGGACAAATCACTGGGCCAAATGGCACGCCAGCAGTCGGTACACAAATTACTATTATTCATGTGCCATCTGGTTCAACTAAAGTTGCCACAGTGAACGCCCAAGGTAACTTTTCAACAAAAGGATTACGGGTCGGTGGCCCTTATAAAATAGTTGTTGATTCAGATACCTATGAAGATACTCAATTAGATGATATCTATTTAACCTTAGGCCAAACTTACCCAGTCACAGTGGCACTTCGCTCGCAGCAAATGGAACAAATTGTGGTTAGTGGCGCGCCTATTAGTGCGCAATCTGGCAGTACAGGCCCTGCTTCTCACTTTAGCCTTGACGACTTACAAAACAAACCCGCTATTAATCGTGACTTAAAAGATATTATTCGTGCCGATCCGCGTATTTATATTGACGAAACAAATGCCGGTGCTATTAACTGTGGGGGCGGTAATCCGCGCTTTAATAGTTTAACGGTTGATGGCGTGCGCATGAACGATAATTTCGGTCTGAACTCCAGTGGTTACCCAACCGAAAGAATGCCTTTTTCTTTTGACTCGATTGCGCAAGTGGCCGTTGAGCTTGCCCCTTTCGATGTACAGTATGGCGGCTTTACCTCATGTAACATTAACGCAGTAACTAAATCGGGTACTAATGAACTAAGTGGTGGCTTATTTTACGACTACACCAACGACTCTATGTCGGGCGATTCAATCAAAGGCAATAAGCAGCAACTGGGAGACTACTCAGAAAAGCGTTATGGCTTTAACCTAGGTTTACCGCTGATTGAAGACACACTGTTTTTATTCACTTCGTATGAAAAGCTAGAAGGCGCGCAAATTTTTGCCTACACGCCGTTCGCTAATGGCCGTATCAATCAAGCCACTGTAGATCGTATAACGCAAATTGCGCAAGATAACTACGGCTACGATGCGGGCACTATGACGCCGAGCATGCCGGTTGAAGATGAGAAAATTCTCGTTAAATTAGACTGGAATATTAACAATTCGCATCGTGCTAGTTTTATGTATAACTACAACGATGGTTATAGCTTAGCGCAGTCGGACGCAGATGCAGATGAGCTGGCATTATCAAGCCATTTTTATGAGCGCGGTGCAGAGTTACAATCCTATGTGACTTCATTTTATTCTGATTGGAGCGATGACTTTTCCACTGAGGTGCGCATAGGTTACTCTAAACTTGACAATCGTCAGGATTCACTAGACGCAGCGTCTGGTTTTGGTGAGTTCCGAATCGATACGGGTGACGTAGATGTTTACCTTGGCCCTGATGATTCTCGTCAAGCTAATAAACTTAAGTATGATAACTTATCACTTAAATTTGCCGGGACTTACTATTTAGAAGATCATGAACTTTCATTCGGCTATGAACGTGAAGAGCTGGATGTGTTTAACTTGTTTGTGCAGCACAATGAAGGTGAATACCGTTTTGGCTCTATCGAAGACTTCGAAAACGGCATTGCCCGTGTCTATTATGGTAATGCCTCAAGCCATAATCCCGATGATGCGGCTGGTGAATTTAAATACGCTCTTAATACACTTTACTTCCAAGATAAGTTTGAGTTAATTGATTACGACATTTCACTGACTATGGGCTTACGTTATGACTGGTATACCAGCGATGATGTACCTACTCATAACCAAAATTTTGCAGATCGCTATGGCTTTTCCAATAGCCAAAACCTCGATGGCATTGATTTATTACAGCCTCGTTTAGGTGTGAACTGGATTTATAACGATCAATTAGAGCTGCGTGGCGGCATTGGCTTATACTCAGGCGGTAACCCAAATGTGTGGGTGTCAAACAGCTATTCAAACGATGGCGTACGTAATATTCAAGTCAATCAAAAGAATATGCAAATTTTAGGGCCTAATGCTGTGGCATTTAATGGTTCAGGCAAACCTGGTTACGATATTCCACAAGATTTATACGACGCGGTTGGTCAAGGGACTGCCGATGCAGGTACTAATGTCACCGATCCTAACTTTGAAATTCCGTCGGAGTGGAAGTTCTCACTGGGGGGCACGTACATTACCGAGCACGACTATGTGTTTAATGTGGATTACTTATACACCGATAAGCAAGACTCCGCCGTTATTCGCAACCTTGCCAATGTTAAAACTGCAGAAGCACCGGATGGCCGCCCTGTATATAGCGATGACTTACACCCGCGCCAGTCAGACTTAATGCTCACTAACGTCAAAGGGGCTGATGCGTATTCACATGTGTTATCGCTGGCGATGAATAAAGCGTTTGATAATGGGGTAGATTTAGCGCTGTCGTATGCTTATACCATAGCAAAAGATGTGCACCCAATGCCAAGCTCAGTGGCATTTACTAACTACCATAATATCGCCGTTGCAGACTCTGAAAACCCAGCGCTTGCGAATTCTAATTATGAAATTCCGCACCGCTTTACCATGAGCTTATCTTATAGCCATGAGCTCTTTGATGGCTACGAAACTAAATACAACCTATTTGGTCAAGCGTCGCAAACCAGCCCATATTCGTACACCTTTGACTCGCGCTCTGGTGGCTTAGGCTTTAACGATAGCAGCCGCCAGTTATTATACGTACCTACAAGCGATGATAGTAAGGTCGTTTACGGCGCTGACTTTGATAAAGCCGCATTTGATCAGTGGGTTGAGCAAGAAGGCTTAAAACGCGGCGAAATCCAAAAGCGTAATAGCATTGATGGCGACTGGTGGATCACTTTCGACTTTAAAGTGGAGCAAGAGTTTATGGGCTTCACCGATGAGCAAAAAGGGTCTGCTTACTTTGTGATTAAAAACATTGGTAATATGCTTAATGACGACTGGGGTGTGCTAGAAACGGGTAACGCGCTGCAAAGTGCTGTGACCGCAGACATCGTTGATGGTCAATATGTATTCAACCGTTTTAATAACCCCGCTGGAGCAAGTGTTGATACTAAGCCCTCTCTATGGGAAATGTGAATTGGCGTTAAATACACGTTCTGATTCAGTGCTTAGCTAAAGCAGATATTTACAGCCCACCGATGTAACTTGGTGGGCTTTTTTATTGCTGTAATTTAACCGTTAACTTATCAAAGCAGCGCATCAAGGTACTGTATTCATCGCGGCTCAGTGCGCTAAGTAATTGCTGCTCCCACTCCAGCGCTTGTTTTGCTATATCAGCGTACAGCTGCTGCCCTTGTTCATTTAGCATCAGTAACGCTGCGCGTTTATCTTGCGGATTTATTTCACTGCTGATCAGCTGTCGTTCAAGCAGCGCTTTTAGCGCTCTGGATACCGTTGACTTATCCATGTTTGCCTGCCTGCACAAGTCTTTTGCTGTGCTTTGCCCAAATTGCGCTAAATTTGCTAACACCCGCCACTGGGGAATATTCAAGCCAAATTGCTGCTGATAAAGCGTCGCAAAATCGTTACTCACAAGCGTAGCTAAATTATTTAATTGGTAAGGCAAAAAAGTATCTAAATTAATCTTCATAGTTGTGGCATCACTTGTTGGGCTTGCGTTTTAATTCAACGCAAAACGACTGTTCACTATTATTTACAGAGAATTCACTGCGGTGATTTGAAATTAGTCTCACTTGAGAGTATCTTAACTTAAATAATAACAACATAAAACTACCCCACTCTCACAGGAGTTGTTAATGACTAGCGAATTACAATACATGACCGGCTTTGGTAATGAGTTTGAAACCGAAGCGCTACCCGGTGCGTTGCCTATCGGGCAGTTTAGCCCGCAAAAGGTAAACTATGACTTATACGCCGAACAATTCAGTACCACCGCATTTACTGCGCCGCGTGCTCACAACCGCCGTACTTGGCTGTATCGCCTGCGCCCCTCAGTAGTACAAGGCGATTATACCCCGATGGATAACGGCTTAATTCGTACCGCCCCCATTACTGAAGTGCCGACGCCACCCACCATGCTGCGTTGGAACCCCATTGCTATTCCTGAGCAACCGACCGACTTTATTGACGGCTTAATTACAATGGCGGCCAATGGCAGTGCCAATGGTCAAACCGGTATTGCTATTCATGTGTATGTTGCGAATAAATCCATGGACACCCGCTATTTTTATAATGCCGATGGTGAAATGCTGTTTGTCCCGCAACACGGCGAACTTTTACTAAAAACGGAGTGTGGTCATTTAACCATTAAAGCCGGTGAAATCGCGGTTATTCCGCGCGGCATTAAGTTTCAGGTACAGCTTTTAAGCGACACCGCCCGTGGTTATATTTGTGAAAACTATGGTCATCAGTATGAACTGGCTGAACGTGGCCCGGTTGGCGCTAATGGTTTTGCCAACGATCGCGACTTTCAATACCCGGTAGCCGCCTTTGAAGATAAAGAAGGTGAGTTTGAGTTAGTGGCTAAATTTAACGGTAATATGTTTCGCTGTGATATCGGCCACTCGCCCCTAGATGTCGTTGCCTGGACCGGTAACAGTGCACCGTATAAATATGATCTAGCACGTTTTAATGTCATGAACACGGTGAGCTTTGATCACCCCGATCCGTCTATTTTTACTGTATTGACCTCTCCCTCAGGCACAGAAGGCGTAGCCAATATTGATTTTGCTATTTTTCCACCGCGCTGGATGGTGGCTGAAAACACCTTTCGCCCCCCCTATTACCACCGTAATATTATGAGTGAATTTATGGGCTTAATTGAAGGCGTGTACGATGCTAAAGAGCATGGCTTTGTGCCTGGTGGTATGAGCTTACATAACTGCATGTCGCCTCACGGTCCAGAAGCCGACGTATTTGAAAAAGCCTCTAACGCTGAACTTGCGCCACAACGCTACGAAAATACCTTGGCATTTATGTTTGAATCTCGCTACATTATTTCGCCGACTAAGTATGCTCTGCAAGGCAAAGAGCGCCAAGCCAACTACACTGACTGCTGGCGTACCATTAAAAAGCATTTTACCGCAGCAAAAGGATAATTAAAGCATGAAACTTTATAGTTATTTTCGTTCATCTGCCGCATATCGTGTGCGCATAGCGCTTAATTTAAAAAATATTCAGCATGAGTTGGTGGGGGTTAACTTATTAAAATCTGAGCAGCACAGTGAGGCATACTTAGCAAAAAACCCGCAAGGACTATTACCCGCATTAGAAACAGAGCACGGTGTACTTGGGCAATCGTTAGCGATTTTAGAATACCTAGAAGAAACACACCCAGAAACGCCATTAATCTTTGGTGACGCGTGGCAAAAAGCGCATATTCGCAATCTAAGCTACGCGATTGCCTGTGATATTCACCCTATTGATAATTTACGAGTACTCAAGTACCTAAGTAATGAATTAGCGGTTGATGATGACGCTAAAAATGCCTGGTATCGCCACTGGGTTGAAGTCGGGTTTGATAAAATTGAGAAAATGCTCGATGCCCAGCACAGCTATTGTGTGGGTGAGCAACCGAGCCTTGCCGATGTATGTTTAGTGCCGCAGGTATTTAACGCCATCCGCTTTAACGTAGACATGACTGCGTATCCTAAAATAGCAGCCATTTATCAGCGCTGTAATCAGTTAAGCGCCTTTAGTGATGCGGCACCTGAAAACCAACCCGATGCAATCTAAGCGCTTAATTAACTTTGCAACGCACTGTGTATAACCGTTACATGGTCAATTAAGTCTAAGCCCTGATCGGTTAAATAGCCGCCATCTGGGCTATCAATGATGCCTTTATCAAATAATCTTTGTGCGGCATTTTGTAACTTTTCATCTGCATCTGAGTGCAGTTTAATCCCCTGCATTTTGCTTTCGCGGGGAAATTTAGCCAGTAGAGTGAATTCATCGATCATTGCTTGGTTAAATTGCATATATGTTCACCTTGTTATTGTTGTGTGTTTTAACCCGTTCATTAAAGTGCCTTTATTAGTAAGCCACTCATTGATAATTAGTTTAGCTGGCATACTCAATGATACATTTAATGTTGTTTGCCTATTTATTACCCTAGCATGTTTTTATCGCATTTGTATTATTTAAATCATCGTTTTTAACCGTTAACACCTTGACTGATAACTAACTTAAACTCGCTTTAATCGTTTTTTGCTTGAGTCTGGCGGCCGCTTTTTAGCCGCCACTATTTGATGTGATTAATAATCACTTTAGTGTATGATTTTTAAACTGGTGATAATTGGAGATAAACATGCGCTATCTATTAATCTTCGCTCTTTGCTTTAGCGGCTTTATATATTTGCCTATTAGCCACGCTAATGCGATAAAAACACTGTCGGTCGTAGATGCAAGCCAATTCACGCAAACACCAGCGAGTTGTTGGTACGACAATAAACGCTACAGTGAAGGGGCATTAATACAAGTGCACGCAGTTACACTTATTTGTGGCACTAAAGATTTAGCGAATGCTGAGAGCCCGCTCATTTGGCTTAAACTTGATAAGCAAGGTAAAATAATTTATCCGACTAAGGCCGCTAAAATTACGGTGCATTAGCCTCTATGCACGAATTAAGTTACAATAGCCACAGTTTAAATAAGTAGTGTAGCTATGGATAATCAACCTAAAAACCCTTTGCATGGGGTAACCCTAGAACAAATTCTTGTTGAGTTGGAACAACGACTTGGCTGGAGAGCAATGGGTGAGCAAGTTAAAATAAAATGTTTTACTGATGCACCAAGCATTAAATCGAGCTTAAAATTTTTGCGTAAAACACCGTGGGCACGTGATAAAGTTGAAGCGCTTTATATTCATACCATCAACAATAAACCGCTGCGAAAAGCTAAAAGTACGCCCAAACCAACTGCCAATAAAACGGCTGATACATCAGGCTTTGTTTGGCCCTCAATAAAAAAATAAGCTGATAATAAAACGGCGTCTTGCAACGCCGTTTTATTAGCTTTACCGCGTAATTAGGTTTCTGGTAGCTCTTTGCATATTACATTTAATGAAGCCGGTGATATCGTTACCACCAACTTATCAGAGCTTTTTACCTCGCCATCCACCACATAATTAATCTTCTCTGCGGCTGTTATTTCTACTCTTTTCGCATTGGTATGATGCGAACTGATGGCTAAATGAGCTTGTGTAATGCTACTAAACATTAACTCTGCAATACTCATTAGTGTGGTGCTGTCATTTTCATCGGGCAGTAACCAATTCACATCAAGTAAGCCGTCACTGTGATCCGGCTGCCCACCCCCTTGTGCTAACAAAGTGGTAAATGGCGCAGCATTGGCCACTATAAAGCTGTTGGTATTAATATCGATAGGGTCATTATCATCTAATTTTACTTGAAGTGTTTGCGCTTTTTGCTCACCAAATGCGGCTAAAAAACCATTTAGATACGCTAATTGCCCTGATTTATTTTTTGCTTCGCGTCCTGCTTTTTCAATCATCGCATGCTCAAAGCCGATGCCGGCAAGTAACAGCATTAATTCGTCATTACAGTAAGCAGTATCAATTTGACATGTTTGGCCATTAATTATTAATTCACAGGCTTGTTCAACCGGTATAAATTTAGACTTTATTCCCATTAGCACATGGGCCAATGCATTAGCAGTACCCAGTGGAATAATCCCTAATCTACAGGGAGTATTAACCAACACACTAGCAACTTCGGTCACTGTGCCATCACCGCCACAGGCAATGATAATATCGGGCTGCTGCGCAATTGCTTGTTTTGCCAACGCAACGCCATTAACCTCTTCAGAGGTGGTTAACACGGTCAAGTTGTAATAAGCCGATAAACTGCCCACGATTACGTGCTCTTTTTCCTGCCACATTCTGGTGCCAGAAACAGGGTTGGCAATTAAAAACGCCTTGTTTTTTATCATTAGCTGGCCTTTTTTATGGCGTTTAGCTAAATGACGTAACTGACGTTTATTTAAGTTTGCGGTTTCACGGGTTTCTTTTATTTGTGCTAACACTTGGTGCACATCGGCGTCTTTGTTTTGACTTAATAAATAGGCTGCCATAACAAATACCGACCGGCCGCGCCCCAACGCACAGTGCACCACAACACGGCGGTTATCCTGCACATGGTGATGGATCCAATTAATTGCTTGGTTTAATTGTGAATGGGTTGGCACACTGTGATCGAGTACTGGAATATTTAAATAATTTATATTTTCTTGTGTAGAGCTCCATTCGAGCCCATCAAATTCACAGGTCACATCGAGAACGGCCGTGATCCCTTCTTCTTTTAGGGTGTCTATATCGGAAGGAAATAATCGGCACGCTAAAAAAAGATGTTCGTTAATTTGCTGAATGGGCGGTACTTTATCACGCTTACGTGACCAAGAATTGTACAACTGCGCGCCGAATAAAAAGGGAATAAACGCCCAACGAATATAAAATGGGATCACGCCATTTTCACGTTTTCTAAAAATTTTTGCGATATCGAATAGATACGCCCCTCCCACCAGCAGTAAGGATAAAGCACTCCAATAAAATATTAGTGAAAAATAAATCGAGTTAACTTCCCACCCTATAAATATGAGTAAAAATGCCAATAGTAAATAACTTATTGCAGCCCACATATGCTCTCCTTAAACCCTTTTTATTGTCATTATAAATTTGACTTTAATATTGCAGCTGCAAGTTTTACGCCATATAAACAGTTAAAAACCTCTCAACCTAAACTTATACTATTGAATTTTATAGCTTATTTTTTAGCTGCAACGCAGTTATTGATACCTTTGCTTATATTAGGTGATTTTTACATTATAGTCGGTCAAATTTTCCCAATGGCTCAATGTGTTACAAATTAATCGTTTTCTTGTATTCAACGACATAACAGCTAACCTAAATGTACAGCTGGTTTTATTTTGCATCTAAAATCCCTGCTCATCCGTATAGTTAAATAACAATAAAAAAAGATTAAGGTTATTATGGAACACGACGATTTACTCCCGCTATTATATTCAACCGCGCAAGGTGATAAACACGCCTTTGCCCGTCTTTACCAGCAAACCAGTGGTAAACTATTGGCCATTAGTTTAAACATGTTAACTAATCGAGCCCACGCCGAAGAGGTACTGCAAGAAGCATTTATAAAAATTTGGCATAACGCCTCAGAATATAACTCATCAAAGGGCAGCGTAATAAGCTGGATGATCAGTATTGTCAGATACCGCAGCCTTGATGCGCTGCGTTATCACAAAGTGCGTAAAGAACAATCACTCGTTGATGACGATATAAATGCCCAACAGGTAGAAGTCAATTACGCTGAAAATACTAAGCTAGTCAGCTGTATAGAACAATTAGAGCCACAACAAAAGCAAGCGATTCATCTAGCCTATTACAAAGGTTTAAGCCACAGTGAGCTCGTTGATCATATCGACACACCATTGGGTACAGTAAAAAGTTGGATCCGCCGTGGACTGCTGCAGCTACAAAGGTGTTTAACAATATGAATTACAATAAACCCGCGTTATTAGACTCGCTTGCAGGGCAGTATGTGCTCGGCACACTGTCGTCATTAGCCCGTAAACGCTTTCAGCGCATCATGCTCAGCAACAGTAAAGCCCGTGAAGCGACGGCCATGTGGGAGCAAAACTTAAACCACTTAGCCAGTACGGTTACTCCACAAGCACCCAGCGACCAAGTATGGGAAAAAATATTACAACGCATTGAAAACCGAGCTCAAACTACTAAAACGGTTATTCGGGCACCGTCTTCAATTTGGCGCAGCTGGTCGCTGGTCGCAACTGCAGCTTCCTTGCTGTTAGCTTTTTTAGTGATGCAGCCGAGTAATAACGTAACAGACATTCAGCAAATTGCATTAGTGCAAAATGAAGCGCAGCAACCACTGTGGTTTATAAATGTTAATCAACATGCTTTATCTGTGATGGCCAGCAGCCAATTAGTGGCGCGCACAGATAAAGACTACGAACTGTGGATGATACTCAAAGGGCAAGATACGCCCATCTCGCTAGGGCTGTTACCCAAGCACGGGCACAAGGCATTTAGCAAAAATAGCGCTTTTAACGCCAGCGATATTACTTTGCTCGCTGTTAGTTTAGAGCCTATGGGCGGCTCACCAAACGGCTTACCCACCGACGTACTGTATACCACCGAATTAGTGGTTTTATAACTTAAACCGTACACATCAGCTCTTTTACCTTTTTAGCAGTTAGGTATTAGAGCTACCCAGCTTAATAATTAACAATAAATAAATTATTTTAAAAATAAATTAACTTTCCTGCATCCAGTTTGCACTTCGCTTCGTATTACTAGTGACTTCAATCAAAAACCAAAGGACAAAGTCATGAAAGCTTTTACTCCATCAATACTCGCAGCAGTTGTATGCGCTACTTTTGTAAGTGCCCCCAGTGAAGCATCAAGTCATCGCGAAGCGCCAAATATAAGTCGCTTTCCTACATTAGATTCTACCGATTTTTATGCCTTTAATAGTTATGAGCAAGGCCGAGAAGATTTTGTTACCTTAATTGCCAATTACATTCCCTTACAAGATGCGTACGGCGGCCCTAATTACTTTGCTATGGATCCCGATGCAACTTACAGCATTCACATTGATAATGACGGTGATGCCGTAGAAGACATCACCTTTGCGTTTAATTTCAACAGTATGTTGCCAAACAATAATCAGGGCGTGCAATTAACAGTCGGGCCTGAGGGCAATCAACGTACTGTGTCTGTACCACTGAAAAATGTTGGCGGTGTCTCTGCGGGTAATGATAGTGCCGCTAATTTTAGTGAAACGTACACGGTGAACATGATCAGCGGCCCACAAAAAACCGGAACCAGCGTACAACTTACTAACACCACAACCAGCTCAGCCACGTTTGGTAAACCACTTGATTATGTTGGTAATAAAACCTTCACTTCAAAGCAAGGTTACCAAGCATATGCCGACCAATTTATGTATCAAGTGGCAATACCTAATTGTAATGACATGGCGAGAGTGTTTGTTGGCCAACGTAAAGACCCGTTTGTGGTTAACTTAGGTAAAACCTTTGATTTAGTTAACTATGTGCCAGTTGAAGGCGATAGCTCTGCGGGTGCTGGCGATGGCGGTGGTTTCCCTGGCGGGATCACCCAAGCGGCAGAGAACGATGATTTACGAGATAAAAATGTCACCGCTATTGCAATTGAAGTACCGAAAAGCTGTATCGTAGGCTTAGGTAATGGCGTGATTGGCTCTTGGACAACGGCAAGCCTACCACAAGCACGTATTTTAAACCCGAATGCTAAATTTGATAATAATGCGGTCAATGGCGGAGCGTTAACTCAGGTGTCTCGATTAGGTAACCCGCTGGTTAATGAGCTAGTGATTGGTATTAAAGATAAAGACACCTTTTCTACTGCACACCCTAAAGATGACGCGCAGTTTTTAGATTATGTGTCGCACCCTTCACTGCCTGAGTTATTAAATAT
>NZ_JBFJHD010000091.1:0-11566 GCF_041613455.1 Pseudoalteromonas sp.
ACGCGGCGTTGTCGCACGTGCACGTCACAAAAAAGTTTTAAAACAAGCAAAAGGTTACTACGGAGCACGTTCACGTGTTTACCGCGTAGCTTTCCAGGCTGTTACTAAAGCGGGTCAATACGCTTACCGTGACCGTCGTGCTAAGAAACGTACTTTCCGTCAATTATGGATTGCACGTATCAACGCTGCTTCACGTCAAAATGGTCTGTCTTACAGCCGTTTTATCAATGGTCTTAAAAAGACATCTGTAGAAATCGATCGTAAGATCCTTGCAGATATCGCTGTTTATGACCAAGTTGCATTCGCAGCGCTTGTAGCAAAAGCAAAAGAAGGCCTAGCGGCAGCTTAAGTTTTTATACAAGTTTTAAAAAAGGAGCCTTGGGCTCCTTTTTTTGTGGCTGTTATTTAGTGTCAGCGTCTTCTTCTCAGCATATCCTGAGCATACTGATACGCTTACGGTTATATGTGTAGCGTATAACTGTGTAAAGCACCGCCCGTTGCTGCCTTAAGTTTATTATTATTGTAAGGTGCTTCACACAGGACTAATTTGGCCGAATATGTAATTGGCTGCTTTTTTTTGTTGAATCACCGCAGATTCCTCATATAAAAATATCGACTTGATATAATTTATAAATTACTGAGGTTGTTAGAGAATTTTATGTTTGCAAGTTTATTGGTGTTATCAGCGAGTATGGCGTACGACAGTCATTTACCGCCTTTGCTGCCGTGGCAAGGACAAAGTGTGTCATTAATGCAGCAGCAGGGACCGTTAACCACCGACTTTGAACTTTCAGCAGGTACACATTCACCGAACTACAGCGATACCATGGCGTTTGTGGATAGATTGGTGGCGGCTAACCCGACACAATTTAAAGCACAAACCATTGGCTACAGTAATAGCCAACGCGCAATAAAAATGCTGGTAGCCAGTGAGCAGGGATTATTTGAGCCAACACAAATAGCCCACAGCCCCAAACCAACAGTGTTGATACAAGCAGGGATCCACGCCGGCGAAATTGACGGTAAAGATGCCATGTTTATGTTACTCAGAGACATAGCAACGGGTAAGCGTCGCGACATACTGGCCAATGTCAATCTGTTATTTATTCCGATCCTAAATGTTGATGGTCATGAGCGTAGCAGTGCCTTTAATCGTATTAATCAACGTGGCCCAGCTAAAATGGGCTTTAGAACCAATGCGAATAACCTCAATTTAAACCGCGATTATACCAAGTTGGATACGCCAGAAATTAACAGCGTGCTAAAGGTTATTAATCAGTACAGTCCGAATTTATACATTGATGTGCATGTGACCGATGGCGCCGATTATCAATACGATGTGACCTATGGCTATAACCCCGTGTTTGCAAGTGAATCACCTGCTGTGTCAGACGCATTAAACCAATACTTCAAGCCTGTAATCGATGATAAATTAACAGCATACGGGCATATTCCTGGGCCACTGGTGTTTGTGATGGATAAGCGTGACTTTAAACAGGGCTTAGCGGGCTGGGTCGCGACACCGCGTTATTCAAATGGTTGGGGGGATTTAGCCTCTTTACCCACTATTTTAGTCGAAAATCATTCGCTAAAACCGTATAAACAGCGGGTTTTAGGCACCTATGTATTTTTGGATGGCGCGATCAGTGCGTTATCGCAACACAGTGAAAAACTACTCACGGCGGTTAAAAAAGAGCAGGCGTTTATTCCCAAGCAACTGATAGTAAAACGCGGTTATGCAAAACAGCCCAATAACATTGCCTTTAAAGGCATTCGCTATTCATCAACCATGAGTGAGTTATCGGGCCAAAAAGAAGTGAAATACTTAGGTGAAAAGCACGATTATGCGAACTTGCCTATTTATTGGCAAAAAGAAGTGCTGCATACAGTGACAGTCCCTAAAGCGTTTTTTATTCCGCCGGTCTATGGCGACATCGTGGCGAAACTGCAATTGCATGGCGTGAATGTGACGCAACTTGCAGGTGCGCACACCCAGCCATTAAAACAGGCTAAAGTGACTCACTACGAATTTGCTGACGCACCATTCGAAGGGCGCTTTCGTGTCAGTGCCGAATTTACTTATCAGCCAGCGACCAATGTTGATTTAACTGGCTGGTATCGGGTTAATACTCAGCAACCGCTAGGGGAATTAGCAGCGCACTTACTGCATCCCGAAGCCCCCGACTCATTTTTTGCGTGGGGCGAGTTTAATACTATTTTTCAACGTACCGAATATATGGAAAACTATGCGTTGTTGCCTTATGCGCGAAACATGCTCAAAGATAACCCAAAGTTAGCGCTCGAATTTGATAAAAAAATTAGTCAAGATGATGCCTTTGCTAAGGATGCTGACGCGCGCTTAAATTGGCTCTATGAGCAGAGCCCCTTTTATGATCAGGCGTACTTAAAATATCCCATATTAATGGCGTTTGATACCCAACCTGAACTGGCAGAGCAAAAAGATAAAGAAATTTGAGATGCAGATAATAACGATTCCCGTGACCCCTTTTGCGCAAAATTGCCGCATTATTGCTTGTGAACATACCCGCTTAGCGGTGGTAGTCGATCCCGGTGGCGATTGCGAAAAGATTACCGCCAAGTTAACTGAGCATGGCCTAACCTTAACGGCTATTTGGCTTACCCATGGTCATTTAGATCATGTGGGAGCGGCTGAGCAGTTACGGCAACAGTTTAATGTTAACATTATCGGCCCACAGCAAGACGAGCACTTTTGGTTTGAGAACTTACCTATGCAAGCACAAATGTTTGGTTTTGCTCCAGTGACGGCGTTTTATCCCGATCAGTGGTTAGCCCATGGTGATGAAATAACCGTCGGTGAGCTGCGCTTTAGCGTGCGGCATTGCCCAGGGCACACCCCTGGTCATGTGGTGTTTTATCAATCACAGCAACAATGCGTGATTGTAGGGGATGTCATTTTTAATGGCTCAATAGGGCGCACAGACTTTCCAAAGGGTAACAGTGAGCAATTAATTGCCTCAATTAACTCACAGATCCTCACCTTACCCGATAATACGCGAATACTTGCAGGCCATGGTAGTGACACCACGGTAGGGCATGAAAAACAAACCAATCCGTTTATTAGCGGTCGTTATGGCTAGTATTTTCGTTGATTTACGCACAGAAAAACTAAAAATATGCAGACGGCTTTTTAAAACCTATGTATAATTTAGCCAGTTTATCTGATAAATAAGAAATAAAATGTCTCTAAATCACGTTGATCGCCAAATATTGGCACTTTTACAACAAGACGCGAGTTTGTCGACAGCAGAAATTGCGGATAAAGTCGGCCTGTCACAATCACCTTGCTGGCGCCGTATTGCTAAACTAGAACAAGACGGCTATATCAAAAGCAAAGTGGCATTGCTGGATGAGAAGAAGCTCGGTTTTGATATGCTGGTTTATGCCCATGTGCGTTTATCTAACCATGGCAAAAAGAATTTAGCTGAATTTGAAAAGTTGATCTTAAGCTACGATGAAGTCACCGAATGCTATACGATGGCCGGTACCATGGACTTTATGCTGCGTATTATTTCGCAAGGTATTGAAGGGTATGAGCATTTTGTGCGTGATAACTTGCTAAGCTTAGAATATGTACAAGAAGTGCATTCTAATGTCACCATGACTTGCGTTAAGCGCAGTACCGCGCTCCCTCTGTAACGCATTTACATTATATAGGCTAAGCAAAATCCGCTTAGCCTAGCTGCAAGCAATTGTTAACCGAACGCTAATTTGATAGAATTCAGCGTTTTTTTAGTTACCCATTCACAACAAACACTTGAGGAACTCAATGTTTAACTTACTCAGCAAGGCGCCAAGCTCTGCTAAAAACGATATTTTATCTGGATTAACGGTGGCACTTGCCTTAGTCCCAGAAGCTGTTGCGTTTGCCTTTGTAGCAAATGTAGAACCTTTAGTTGGTCTATATGCCGCGTTTATCGTTGGTTTGATCACGGCTATTTTCGGTGGCCGTCCGGGTATGATTTCGGGTGCAACCGGTGCATTAGCGGTGGTAATGGTAAGCTTAGTGTTGGATCATGGTGTGGAGTATTTATTTGCCACCGTGTTGTTAATGGGCATACTGCAAATACTGGCCGGTATTTTTAAGCTCGGTAAGTTTATTCGGATGGTGCCACACCCGGTAATGCTTGGTTTTGTGAATGGCTTAGCAATCGTCATCTTTTTAGCGCAATTAGGGCAATTTAAAGTGCCCGATGGTATGGGTGGGCAACAATGGATGACAGGCAACCCACTGTACATCATGCTTGCGTTAGTGGCGCTAACGATGGCAATAATTCACTTTTTACCTAAGCTGACAACGGCAATTCCATCTTCATTAGTGGCCATTGTAACGGTTACCGCATTGGTGATGGGGCTTGATTTAGAAGCGCACACGGTACTTGACTTCTTAAAAGGCATGACTGGCAACGAAGCGGCAACCATCGCTGGCGGCTTACCGCAGTTTCATATTCCTATGGTGCCGTTTAACTTAGAAACACTGTATATTATTTTCCCTTATGCGTTAATTTTAGCGGCCATTGGTTTAATTGAATCGTTATTAACATTAAGCTTAATTGACGAAATCACCGAAACGCGTGGCCATAGTAATAAAGAATGTATTGGCCAAGGCGCTGCCAATGTAACGTGTGGCTTTTTTGGTGCTATGGGTGGCTGTGCCATGATTGGTCAGTCGATGATCAATATTAATTCCGGTGGTCGTTCGCGTTTATCGGGCATTAGTGCTGCACTGATGCTGCTGGCGTTTATTATTTTTGCATCGAGCTTAATTGAAATGATCCCACTGGCTGCACTTGTTGGTGTGATGTTTATGGTGGTATTGGGCACCTTTGAATGGGCCAGCTTTAAAATGATGAAACGCGTGCCCCTGTCTGATGCGTTTGTGATTGTACTGGTGTCGGGTGTGACCGTTATCACCGATTTAGCCATTGCCGTGTGTGTGGGTGTTATTGTATCGGCCTTGGTATTTGCCTGGAAACATGCGAAACATATCTTTACCACCAGTTATATTGACGAACAAGGTGCGAAAGTTTATGAATTACATGGCCCATTGTTCTTTGGCTCAGTGAAAAACTTTATTGAATTATTTGATGTTAAAAATGATCCAAAAGATGTGATTGTGGAATTTAAAAATAGTCGTGTTGCGGATCACAGTGCCATTGAAGCCATTGATAGCCTTGCAGATAAATATAACAAAGCGGGTAAAAAGCTACATTTACGCCACTTAAGCAGGGACTGCACGCAGCTACTACATAAAGCGCGTGATTTAGTCGAGGTGAATGTGATAGAAGATCCAACTTATAAAGTGGCCTCGGATAAGCTAGCGTAAGCATAAATATGTGATCATCTGTGATGCACACTAAAAAAGCGAAAGGTTAACGCCTTTCGCTTTTTTATTGCGCCGCTGATTGTTAACCCGCTTGCTTTGCGGTAAGCGTGGTAAAAAGCAAGACAGTTGGTAGTGCGAACGGTTTATATAACTAGCTATAATGGCAGTAAATTTACGAGGTAATGATTTATTTTGAATTGGCAATCTTTGATCGATAACAGACAACGTTTTTTCTGGCTGCTGCAAGTAGCAGGCTGGGTGGGTTATGCGTTGGTAAATTATATCGGCTCTAAAGTATTTGAAATGCGTGATATTTACGTATTTGTTATTTTATTAAATGCCTACGCAGGCTGCTTAATGACCGTGCCGCTGCGCTATATTTATCGAAAAGTATGGCATGCTTCGCCGTGGATTTTAATGCTGGTTGTGTTTAGCGCCTCGTATATTACCGGTACCTTGTGGGCGGTGGTGCAAAAATTTAATTTATGGGAAATATACCGCCATGGCTATCGACCTGAAGAGTGGTTTTATTACTTACAACAAGGCTTAGATTCGGTTTACATTATTTTATGTTGGAGCGGCTTATACTTTGGCGTTAAATATTATCAGCTATTACAAAGTGAACGACAAAAAGCGTTGAAGGCCACCACCATGGCTCACGAAGCTCAACTAAAAATGCTGCGTTATCAGTTAAATCCGCATTTTCTTTTTAATACCCTGAATGCCATTTCGACGTTAATTTTGGTAAAAGAAAATAAAGATGCTAACTTGATGGTGTCTAAATTAAGTGACTTTTTACGTTATACCCTCAATACCGATCCAATTAAAAAAGTGCCGTTAGAGCAAGAGTTACACGCCTTGATGTTATACCTTGAGATAGAGCGGGTGCGCTTTGACGAACGCTTACAAGTAAATGTAGACATTAGTGAGCAAGCTAAGCAGGCACTGGTGCCAAGCTTAATTTTACAACCCATTATTGAAAACGCGATTAAATACGCCATAGCGCATTTAGAACATGGTGGAATAATCGACATAAAAGCACAAGTTTTTGCTAATGAATTATTACTGGAAGTAGGTGATAATGGTCCAGGCACAGAACTTAATCATGGCCAATTAGTCAATGCGCAAGGTGTCGGTATAGCCAATACCAAAGATAGATTAAAAACACTCTACGAAAATAATTATTCGTTTGTATTATCGCATAATACGCCAACTGGGTTAAAAGTTAACTTGCGAGTACCGTTTGAAAAGGCAGTGAACAAATGACAAGAATAAAAACACTTATTGTTGATGATGAGCCGTTGGCACGTAAAGGGTTAGCGGTTAGGCTGGAAGAGTTTGCTGATATTGAAGTGATCAAACAATGCAGCTCAGGGGCAGAAGCCATAGCTATTTGTAAAAGTGAAAAAATAGATTTAGTGTTCTTAGATATTCAAATGCCAGGTATGAATGGCTTTGAAGTGGCGCGGGCGCTCAGTGAAAGTACCCGCGTATTACCAGCGATTGTTTTTGTGACTGCTTTTGATCAATTTGCGGTAAAAGCATTTGAAATACACGCTTTAGATTACATTTTAAAACCCGTTGATGATAACAGATTAAAACAGGCGGTAGAAAAAGTGCATACATATTTAAAAACGCAGCAAGATAATGCCCATAAGAAAAAATTAGCCAGTTTTGTTGCCGGTATTACTGGTAATAATTGTGAAGAAATACTAAAAAAATTAGCCACCGGCGATACCTTAACCGACCGTCGCTACCCTGAGTCACTGGCGGTTAAAGAGCAAGGTGAAATAATTCGCGTACCGGTGGTGACCATACAGTGGGTCGATGCGGCAGGGGATTATATGTGCTTGCATTGCCAAGACGGACAAACGCATATATTGCGTAAAACCATGAAAGAGCTTGAGCAAGAGTTAGATCCACAATTATTTGTCCGTGTACATCGCAGTGCCATTGTGAATACTAAACAGATCAGTAAATTAGTGACGCAGATCAGTGGCGAATATTTACTGGTGTTAGAAAATGGCCAAGAGCTTAAAGTTAGCCGCAGTTATCGCGATAAAGTTAAAGCAGCACTGGCAAGTTAATATGTTGCAAGATAATTTAAGTTAAAACAAAAAATGCGAGCTTAGCTCGCATTTTTTTGCTTGGTGGAGTATCTATTAGCTAACAGTGACAATTTTCATAGTGTTAGTTGCACCCACTGTTTCCATGGCATCGCCATGGGTGATGATCACGGTATCGCCCGTTTCTAATGCACCTTGCGCTACCAGTGTGTTCAGTGCCGCTTTGATCATGCCATCTTTTTCAGTTTTGGTTGAATCAAAAAACACCGGATAAACGCCGCGATATAAAGCGGTTTGACCCAATGTACTGGCATGACGCGATAACGAATAAATCGGTAAGCCGGAGCTAATACGCGACATTAATTTAGCGGTGCTGCCTGATTCCGTTAGTGTCACAATTGCCTTAACCGAATCTAAGTGATTTGCAGCGTACATTGCTGATAGGGCGATTGACTCGGCATTACTAGAAAAACGGCTATCTAAGCGGTGCTTAGACACATGCGTTTCTTTTTGTGACTCGGCGCCTAAACAAACACGTGCCATCGTAGCCACTGTTTCTTCAGGGTAATCACCGGCTGCAGTCTCTGCAGAGAGCATCACTGCATCGGTGCCATCAAGCACAGCGTTGGCCACATCCATGACTTCGGCGCGAGTTGGCATGGGGTTATCGATCATCGATTCCATCATTTGCGTTGCCGTAATAACGGTACGGTTTAACGAGCGAGCACGGCTAATAATGAGTTTTTGCTTACCCATTAGCGCAGCATCACCAATCTCAACACCTAAGTCACCACGGGCAACCATCACCGCATCTGATGCTAAAATAATGTCATCGACTGCGGCTTGTGTTTCAACCGCTTCAGCCCGTTCAATTTTAGCCAATAGCTGTGCTTTTGAGCCTGCCGCTTCGGCCAATGAACGCACATAGCGCATGTCGTCACCGCTGCGTGGGAATGACACTGCAATGTAATCAACATCAATCTCGGCTGCAGTGAGTAAATCTTCTTTGTCTTTTTCGGTAAAGGCTGGAGCAGTTAAGCCACCGCCTAAACGGTTGATGCCTTTATTATTAGACAGTACCCCACCGACAGTCACTGTACAGTGTACTAAATGGTCCACCACTTCATTAACGCGCAACTGAATAAGGCCATCGTTTAATAACAATAAATCGTTAGCGGATACATCGTTAGGTAATTCTTTGTAGTCGATACCAACAGCGTTGACATCACCTTGGCCTTTTTCCATTTTGGCATCGAGGGTAAATTTGGCACCCACGTCCAGTGTTACTTTACCTTCTTTAAAGGTCGAAACACGAATTTTTGGCCCTTGTAAGTCGGCTAGAATAGCCACATGGGTGCCGAGTTTGTTGGCAATGTCGCGCACTGCTTGTGCGCGGTCTTTATGATCTTGTGCTACACCGTGCGAGAAGTTTAACCGTACAACATTGGTGCCGGCACGAATGATTTTTTCTAAGTTGTTATCTCTATCAGTAGCTGGCCCAAGTGTCGCGACTATTTTTGTGCGTCTTAGCATTAAATTCTCCTGTATGCTTAGTTTTAAGCAGTTAGACGGTTATTTTTTTGTTACACCATACACAGTAACAAATTTTTTGTAGTTATAGGCAATTTTAAGACTATTGCCACTATTATAAACAAAACGAATATGCGATCATTATGACACCGGTGTCAGGGGGCGTCAATGCTCTATATATTTTTAATCTAATGACTATTTCTCCCCCTGTACGCGCTGTTGTTTGCTATAATCGCCGCGTTATTCAAGTATGCTTTTTTGCTCATGTCTGTGTATGAGTATAATGCACGCGGTAAAATATTGATTTAAATTAACTAACCAAATAGTTGTTACCGAGGAGGGCACTAAATGCAGGTTGCATTAGTAGGGTTAGGCGTTATGGGGAAAAATCTTGCCCTAAACTTAATTGAAAAGGGCATAACGCTGGTCGCTTATGACAAAAACCCGAATGCGGGGGAAGAGTTATTAAGCTGTGCTAAGTCTGAAGGCTTAGCCGATAAGCTTCATATAGTTTCAGACTTAGGAGACATGGTTAGACGCCTCGAAGCGCCCCGGTCAATTTTATTACTTGTTCCTGCCGGCGAATTAGTTGATGCGGTCTGTAATGAACTGGTTGAAGCTGGCGTAGAATGTAACGATATTATCGTCGATTGTGGTAATAGTAATTATAAAGATGGTATTACGCGTAAGCTAAAATTCCAAAATAAATTTGAGTTTGCCACTATGGGTATTTCAGGCGGTGCTGAAGGTGCTCGCCATGGTCCTGCCATGATGGCAAGTGGCTCTGAAGGTGGCTGGGAACGCGTTGAGCCATGGTTTACAAAGGTTGCTGCAAATTATAAGGGCGAATCGTGTTTTGCTCGTGTTGGTCAATCTGCCAGTGGTCACTTTGTAAAAATGGTTCACAACGGGATTGAATATGCGCTGATGCAGCTTATTGCTGAAGTTTATCAATTACTGCGTCACGGCACAGGTCGTTCACCCAAAGACGTTGCCGACATTTTTAATGACTGGTCACAAGGCCATTTAAATAGTTATTTACTGTCTATTTCAAGCCATATTTTGTCGCTTGAAGACCAACAAAATGTCCCCTTAGTTGACTTAATTGATAATAAAGTAGGCGCTAAAGGAACTGGTCTTTGGACTGCACAAAATGCCCTCGAACTGGGTATTGCCGTGCCGTCGTTAGTAGCAGCAGTGCAAGCCCGTCATTTAACCAATGTGTATGATACTACCGCCGCGCAAGAGATGACCTATGCAAGTAGATCAACCACGCAAGTGGACATTGATTTAGAGGAACTTAAAGACGCCTTTACCCTTGCCAGCTTATTAGCGTATCGCCAAGGTTTAGCGCTAATTAAAGGGGCATCTCGTACTCATCAATGGAAAGTAGACTTAGCGAAAACACTGCAAACCTGGCGTGCTGGCTGTATTATTCGAGCCGACTACCTCGATACGGTAGCGCAAGGGGTGGAATTTATTGATACTCTGGATAAAGAAGTGTTGGCACTGCGTAAAATTACGGGTCAAGCGATGATGACCGGCTTAGCCTTTCCAGTATTGAGCTCATCGCAAACCTATTTTGCGACGTTAACCACGCCAAGTAATGGGCACTTAGTGCAAGCTCAACGCGATTATTTTGGTGAGCACGGGGTTAAAACCCATCACGGCGAAGTGTGCCACTTAACCGACTTAGTAGAAATAGACGCTAAAGTACGTTAAGCGATGATACCACTAAAAAGGCACGCTATTTTGCGTGCCTTTTTGCGTTATAGCCGGCAATTAACGGGTGAGCTCACCGCGGAGATTGTCTTGCATTAAATGGCGAATAGTTTCCACCTCTAGCTGTTGGCTCAGTAAGTAATGCAATTTGGTTAAGCAGGCTTCTAACGTCATGTCATAACCGCTGATCACACCAATATTCAGCAGTGCATTGCCGGTGGCGTAGCCGCCCATGTTGACGTGGCCTTTTAAGCATTGTGTTAAATTAATTATGATCATGCCACGCTTACTTGCTTGCTCTAAAATAGCTAAAAATGCCGGATCTTGTGGCGCGTTACCCACACCAAAACTTAATAATACCAGTGCTTTGATATTACCAGTGACTAAGCTTTGCACCACGTCTTTGCAAATACCTGGGTATAAATGCAGCACACCAATAGGCTGCGCGGTAATATTAGTGACTTGTAATTCATTGTCTACATATGGACTGAGCTGCCCTTTGAGTAGCTGAATATTAATTCCTGAAAGCGCTAAAGGCTCTAAGTTAGGAGAGGCAAAGGCATCGAAGCCATCGGCATGGGCTTTGATCGCACGGTTACCGCGAAACAGCTGATTATTAAAAAATAAACTCACTTCCGCTATTGGGTAGTTGGCCGCTAAATACATGGCATTGAGTAAATTAACTTGACCATCTGAGCGCAATTGCGACAGCGGTATTTGCGAGCCGGTAACAATAATCGGTTTGGTTAAATTTTCAAACATAAAAGACAGCGCTGATGCGGTATACGCCATAGTGTCAGTGCCATGTAATACCACAAAACCATCGTAATCTTGGTATTTGCTTTTGATATCATCGGCAATCAGCTGCCAATGGGCAGGGGTC
>NZ_JBFJHD010000092.1:0-11565 GCF_041613455.1 Pseudoalteromonas sp.
GCTTAAATGGGCGCATTACCGATGCCATAGCCAACCAGCAGTTATTTGCCCATGCAGGGCTTACAGCAACGCCCGACAATGCCCAGTTTATGATTTGTGGTAACCCGCAAATGGTTAAAGACACCACTGAATTGTTATTAACGCAAAATTACAAACGAAATCGGCGCAGAGAGCCTGGCCACATTACCGTTGAGCAGTACTGGTAAACAGGCTATAAACGGATAATAGCTATCAGCAATGCGTAAAATTTGCTATGTTTCGCAGCTAACGTATTTCGTGTTCATATTAGGAAAATTATGAAACCTTTATCTATCGCTTTTGCTCTCTTCTTTATTGGTGCAGCCGCACAGGTGTATGCTACTGAACAACACAATTCAGAGCCCGAAACGCAAACGGCGACTGAGCAGGTTAAAGCACAGCCAGCAGCCAAAGCGACTAGCAGCGCGCAAGCCAAAGATAAACTCAATACTTTAGAATACCAACAGCCAGTATTGCAGCCCCCCGTTATCGATAAAAATCAGGTAGACGACTCAAAAGTATTGGGTACTGAAGCGCCTCAGCCTGCCGCTAAGCTCATTGATAAACAACAAAAAGCCCAAGCCATAGCCGAAGCCGAGCAAGCGGTTACGCAAGCGAAAGACGCACTTACGCTTAAGCAGCAAAATAAGGCTAAACAATCACGCGAATCACTTGCTGTTATTGAGCAGTTGGTGAATGCCTATAATGCGCGCAATATCGAACAGTTTTTGCGAATGTACGACGAACAGGTGGAGTTTTATATTTTCCCTAATGAGCTACTATTTAAAGGAAAAGAAAAGCTGATTGCACGTTATGGCTTAATGTTTAAAAAGCTCAAGTGTATTCATTCTTCCCCTATAAAGCGTATTGTGCTTGGCGATATAGTTATTGATCATGAGTTGTCAGAAACCTGCTCACAAGACGCTAATGTTATCGATAAGCGCTCGGAGCTTATCTCAAGTTACCAAATTAAAGACGGCAAAATTATTAAGGTGTTATTTTTTAGATAACCACTCAGCCCACTGCCATTTAATCACGAAAGTAGAGCGCTTACTACGTTACTGCGTGGCGCTTAATACACCACCGAGCAGCAATAGTAGGGCGCAGGCGGCAATTTATAGTAGGCTCAAGCAGGCATGTATTTAAATGGCTAGCAAGTGAGAAAGAGCAGCCCAAAGCGCTGCTCTATAAAAGGGTGATAAACGTTTAAGCGGCAGAGACAATCGCATTAAAGCTGTCGTTATCGTGTAGGCTGGCAAAGGCACTTTCGTGCAGTAGTTCATTACGTAAATTAGGCGACAAGTCTAACGCCATTTTTATATCGGCCAAGGCATCGGCATGCTCATGAATTAATGCATAGGCACACGCACGTTGCCAATAGGCATAGCCATAATTACTGTCCATCTCCAGCGCTTGGTTACATAACTCCACCGCTTTTTCGGTTTCGTTTAGTTCCAGTAAAGCATCGGCTTTATAGGCAATGGCTTCAATATCTTCGGGGTTGCGCTGGAGTATTTCGTCAAAAATTTCAATTTTATTGGCAAAATCACTTTCTAGATTGGCGCGCATCCACAGTGAGTGAACCTCGTTGGTTAGTGAAATACGCTCTTGGTTGCTGAGTATTTCTTCAGAGCGCACACGGAGTTTTTCTTCAAGCACTTTTAACCGATCTTCGTATTCGTCGGTGATCACACTCACTCGGGTGTTTACGATATCTTCCACTTTATTTTTCACATCGCGCAGTGAATTCCAGCCTACTAAGACCAAAATAGAAGCGGTGGCGGTAATAATGAAAAATACATTATTAATGGTGTCTGTGGTGTAAGTAAGTGCTCGGTCTGCGGTATCAAGTTGCGCATGGGTTACTTGTTTGGTTACATCTTCACGAAGCTTTTGCTGATCTTGACGTACGGCTCTGAGTTCATCAAGAATATAACGCTCCATCAGCGGTTTATACATAGGCGCTGTTAAGCCATCAACAGCTTTATTTTGTTGTTGCTCGGTGGGGGCAAAAGGGTCTTCTTCAACAGCGGCATTGGCTGCGGTGTTAGTGGTCACGCAAATAAAAAGTAGTAATAAAAAGTAACGCATAGTACGCCTAATCAATTAAATCAATAAATCGCTACAGCAACTTTAACACGCACAGATTCAGGGTACTAGGGCAGTTGTTGATTCGAGAGTCACTTTATAGTGCAAGTTGGGTAATTAAGTAAATTTGCTCAAACAGTAAACGCAAGGCAAAAAAAACCAGCTCGGGGTGAGCTGGCAAAAACTACTTAAAGCAACATAATGTCAAAGGGAAAAACAATAAGTTAGGTCGCATAATAACGTAAATTAGCTGAACAATTACTTAATTCAACGGCGCTAATTTACAAAATAATAAAGCGCTATAAAACAGCAAAAATATCCCCTATTACGTGTAATAGCGAAGGGGAATATAAAGCTAATGACTCAATCGTTATAGCCACTTTCAAACCTTACAATTTACATTACGAGCTGTAATCTTGTGTCGATCATTATTCTTCTACATTTTATAACCAAGATTAACTATTAGTTATTTCATGCTGACAATATTCACTGTTATACGCGTTTTCATAATTCGTTACCGCCTCTGTTAACGCCACAATATGGCTCATACATAATGCATTTTGCTGGCGGTTAGCAGCAAGCTCTAAGGCACTGGCAAGAGCACTTAAGTTATTAGCAAGTACCATTTGCGCTGCGCCTTTAAGGCGGTGAGCCACCGAAGCTACTAAAATATAGTCATTGGTAAAGAGGGCATTATTGAGCTCGTCTAAATCGACTTTACAACTAGCAATAAATTCCAGTAATAACATTTTTGCAGCCTCAGGGGAGCCAAACATCGTTGCCAATTCTGCACTGTTGACTATTTGCTGCTGAGTTTCGGGGTTATCGTTAATTGCTTCTAAAGGAGGGAGGTGAGCCACTTTTGGTAAATATTTACTGAGTTTGGCTTGTAGTGTGCTTTGACTCACTGGCTTGCTAATGTAGCCATTCATGCCTGTTGCAATGCAAAGCTCAGCTTCACCAATTAACGCATTAGCGGTAAAGGCAATAATAGGGATATTATTGTTGCGCTGGCGTAATTTACGAGTTAACTCGTAGCCATCGAGTACCGGCATGTGGCAGTCTGTAATTAATAAATTATATTGCTGTGCTTCTAGTGCTGCCAATGCTTGGGAGCCGTTTTCGACATAATCGGCGTAATACCCTAAACTCTCGATTTGTCGCTTGATTACTTTGCGGTTGGTAGGGTGATCTTCAGCCACTAAAATCAATCGTCCGCTGGCAATGGCTTGGGCTTTAGTTTGTGGTTTAAGCTGCTTAACAAGCCGAGTATGTGGTTTTATTTTGTTGCTCGTTTTAGTGGTGTTTAGTAAATCCAGTAATGGTGTTACTAATAAAGGATTGGTCGATAAATAATAATCTGCACCGTATTCGTATTTTTCCGCTGCGCATAACTTTGTCCAGATAAAGCCCGGAAAGTTGCTTTTAAGGGTGATGATATCGGCAATCTGATGAAATATAATCAAACCGTCATTTTGTTGTACAGAATTCAACCATGCAAGCTGCGCATCAAAAGTATCTTCAATAGCGAATTCAAGCTGCCAAAAGGTTAAGTAGTGTGCAACTAACTCAAGCTGTGGGCTACCGTCATCAAGCAGTAAGATAGCTTTATTAGCCGCAACAACAGGCTGCTCATTATTTTGATAAGCCGTTATAGGCAGCACAAAGCTAAATTCACTGCCAATCCCTAATTGACTCTTTAGATTAATTTCGCCCTCTAAACGCTCAACCAGCATTTTACAAATAGATAACCCTAAACCACTCCCCCCATATTGACGGTTAGTAGAACTTTCAGCTTGTACAAACGGTGCAAATAAGTTTGTTTGATTTTCAGGGGCGATACCCAGTCCGGTGTCGCTCACTTTAAACTCAAGCTGTTGCTTATTGAGTTGTTGCGTTAATACGCGCACTTCAATAGCAATTGACCCTTGGCAGGTAAATTTAACTGCGTTGCTGATCAAGTTTGACAGAATTTGTTGTAAGCGTGTTGGATCCGTTTGCACATGGCGATTCACTTGTGGTGCAAAGTAAAAGTCAATCTGTAAGTTTTTTGCTTGTGCGTTGGCCATATGGGTACGTATTGCGGTTTCTAGAATGTTCAGTAAATCACAAGGAATTTTTTCAATTGCAAACTGCTGATTTTCCATTTTACTATGATCAAGTACATCGTTAAGAATGTGCAGTAAGTTGTTGGCTGAAGTTATTATGGTGTTTATATCGTCGCGCTGCTGCACATCGAGTTGCGATTGTGCTAATAGTTCTGTGGCGCTGATCACGCCACTCAGTGGTGTGCGTATTTCGTGACTCATCATGGCCAAAAAATTTGATTTGGTTTTTGCTGCTTGCTCTGCTTTTATTTTTTCGGCACTGAGAGCGAATTCATGCTGTTTGCGTTGGTTTATTTCCAGCAGTATCCCATTCCACAAATGCCCGTTTGAATCGGCAACAGGAAACGCCACTAAGTTAACCCAATGATTATATGGAGGGTTAAGTACACACTCAAAATCAATCCCCTGGTGGGTGACCAGTGCTTGCTCTGCTGCTTGCATTAACTGTGTAACTTGTGGCTCAGAAAGTAAACTACTAAAATCATTTAAACTAGGTAGCAGCCCTTCAGTGGTAAGTTGTGTTTGTTTGAATGGGGTCAGTTCTTCAATGCCCTGACTAGCGTAAGTCAGAATAACTTGTGTACCGGTAATACTAAACTGTACTACTGCACCGGGTATTGCATTGGTAATTGACGTTAACTTTTGCTCAGCAACTAGCGCCCGTTGTTGCGCGATACGGCGAAAAGAAACTTCGCGCTTTAATAAGCGGTTTTTGTATAAAAATATACCCACCACCATAATAAACACGGCAGTGGCAATTAGGCTGTAAACAGTCAGCTTTTTAAGATCAATATCTTGTGCGTTGCCTAATTGTATCCAACTGCGAGACAACGCTTCTAGCTCTTCGTGACCTATTACCTCTAGCGCTTGATTAACTAATTGGGGTAAAACAGGGGCCTGCTTATTAATACCAATATGTACATCAACATTGTTATTAACTAATAAATTGGGCAGCAGTTTGTAGTGGTGTTGTTGCTCTTGTTCAAGCCAAGTTTGTGTATTACTTAATGTTGTAAACACCACATCAACTTGCTTCTTGTTCAAGAGTGCTAGACTATCAAGCATATTATTTTGCGTAATTAATTCACTGTTTGAAAAAAAGCTTTGACTAATTACGCGGGCGTAGTCGCCATTCGGCGAGGCTATTTTATATTGCCCCTGGCGTAATTGATTAATCGTTAATGTGCTCTCCTTTAACACCAGTAAATTCCACGAGGTGGTTAAATAGGGCTCAGAAAAATTCATTAATTTAGTACGCGCTTTCGTTTTTAATACCGCAGGAATAATATCTACTTGGCCGCCTTCAAGCAGTTGAAAAGCATCTGTTTTAGAATATGAGGGGATATACTCTAACGTTACCCCTAGTAGAGTTGCAATGCGTTTTAATACACTGATTGATAAACCACTAGGCTCACCCGCTTCATTTATCATAGTAATGCTATGCCAACGTGGCAACGTGGTGTAGCGTAAAATAGGATTTTGCGTTAGCCAGTTTTGCTGTTGTTGATTAACCATCATAACGTTTTTTTTATCATGTTGGTGCCACTGACTGGAATGCGAAACGATCGTCGATAGTGTGAGAGGGTCAGTATCAGCAATTAATTGATTGAGGGTTTTATTTAGTTCGTGATTATGGCTGGCTAATGGTAGCCGCCATTGTTTTTCAGCTAAGGCATCCAATGTGAGGGTGGTAAATTGCTCTTCATCAAGTTGAGATAGTAAATACTGATTAGTTAACGCATCACTTAATCGGGCGTTGGCTAAACGATAATTAAGCGCTGGCGTAATATCGTCAAAACGTTCTAATGTAAATTGATTTATGAGTGGGAATTGCTTATCAATATATGGCTTCTGCACATCATATTTAAACATTGCTAGCTTTAGGTTGTTAGTGGTTGCTAGCGAAAAAGCGGGGTGAGCAAGTTCTTTGGCAATTAATAACGTTCGTGGCACCGTTAACAGTGGTTTACTCAAAGTTAAGTAATCTTGTCGTGCTTCGGTTAGCTGCAAAAATAGCCCAATATCAATCCGCCCTTTAATCATCGCTTGTTCAAGTTCGGTAATCGAGTCGAATAGTTGATAATGCACCTGCATTTCTAATCGTTGCGCTAAAAATTTAATATAGGCGGGGTAAATACCAGCAATTTTATTGCTATCGTCAATGTCGAAATAAGGTATATAGCGGGCTTTGAGAGTACCAACATTGAGTACTTTTTTATTGGTTAAGTTGTGTGTTTGAGAACTGTCGGACAGTTGCTCTGCCGTAGCATGAATACTAAACACACAGCTTAATGCAACACAGATAGTTAGTTGTAAACCTAAAAAAGCACGATAGTACATGGTTATCCTAAGCTTCTGCTTGAAAAAAGCTAATGGTAGATTCGATAAAGCGACAATATTGAAAGTAACGTTCGCTATCTTCGAGTTGAGTTTTGTTTAACGTAATGCTGTGTTTAGCTAATAAATAATAATGATTTAATTGCTCGGGAGGTAAATCTAAAGGGATAGCTTTACTAAAGCCGCGTACCAGTAATTGAGCTAACGGTAAGTCAATACCATAGGTTTTAATAGCCTTTATGGTCATGGAAACGGCCTGTAAATTCTGCCCGCTTTGTTCGGCGGCTTTAATTTTTCTGATTTGTGCATCAAGCTGTTGCTGATAAATACGGGTGTAGCGCAAAGTATTTTGTAATAACAAGTGTTGACTAGGATCCCGAGTATTAAGCTGTTCAATAAAATCAGGTAATGGGAGCGCGAGTTTGCGATATATATGGACAACATCTAACTGGCAATAAAACGGCAGAGTAATATAACTGCCATAATCACTGTATTGTTTGACAATGTTAATGGCGACTTGGCGATCCCCCACACATAGTGCAAAGCGTGCATCGAGTACATGCTTTATTTCGGTTAATTGCGCCGCTCGTGGGTTTTTTAAAATGGCGAGTCGCTTATTTAAATAAGTGGTTTTAAGCCGCTTAAACTCGCTGCCATAATTTCCTTCACCTAAGCTTTCTATTTGCGAAAGTAAGCAACGTAAAATATTAAAATGACAATCTATATTTAACCAACTTAATTGCTGTGTTACCCGTTGATAACGCTCGACACTTTGTTGCATATAGTCATTATTATTTAAAATGACTGCTAAGTTAAACTGGATCAGTAAACGTTGTGGATTATCGGGCGCTAGTGCATTCATTTGCATTAAATAGTCGTATGCTTGTTGCAGCAAGCCTTGCGCTAAACTAGCACTAACCCATAACTCAAGTGCGCCTAAACGGAATCTTGGTTGCGCTAACAAAGGATGAGCTACGTTGAGAGCTTGGTCAATATTCCCTTCTACTAATAACCAGTTAGCGTATTCTAGCCGAGCGTTATCATCGCCTCGTGAGAGTGCGTCTTGCAAAATATTATTCGCTGCAGTCGTTTGTCCATCCCAAGTCAGTAGTTGCACTTGATACTCAGTATAGTAAGTGGTGCTCATTAACTTATTTAGTTGTTGCTTTGCGGCAGCAAAACCGTGTTTTAAGTAACATTCTTCGAGCTCTTTTAAAGCCTGCTTTTTGCGAAAAATCAACTTCATTCGGGGCAGCATATTATTCATATTAAATGGCTTAACAAAGTAACCATCGGGTTGCCATTCACTAAAACCTTGCACTACCGCACGTGAATGCTCGGCGGTAACAATAAATACTGCACAATTTTTGGGGATCAGTTTAGCCATATGTAAATGCGCTAATAATTGTAGTCCGTCGGCATTTTGCCCTAAATTATAATCAAAAATCATAAAGTCAAACTGCCGATACTGGCAAGCATTCAACGTAGCACGGGTGTCTTTTGCAAGCGCAATATATTGTGGTAGCGCCCCTTCATTAAGCAGCATTAGCTTAATGGCCGATAAAATTAAACTGCTATCATCAACCACTAAGATGCGTTTATTACGTAAAAAACTCATTAATTGTATTCTTGCCCTGCTTGATTTAGTTGCGCTGTAATCGCTGGATACTGCAATTGCCATTGCGAATACCAGTGAGTTAATTTTTCTGCTTGCATGGGCTTTGCACAATAAAACCCTTGGCAAATATCTGCCCCTTGCTGTTGCATATATCGCCATTGCTGATTAGTTTCAATGCCTTCTACTACCACCACCATGTTAAGTTTTTTTGCCAGTTGAATTGCCATTTCTGTAATGATTGCTGATTGTGGGTCGTTAAGAATCTGTGAAATAAAACTACGATCGATTTTAACTTCATTAAATGGGTACTTGCTTAACTGCTGCAGTGAAGAGAAACCTGTGCCAAAATCATCTACCGATAAGTTAAAACCATGCATCCGCAACCGAGATAATAACTCTAGCGAGATATTATCTTTGAGTAACGGGATTTGTTCGGTAACTTCAAAGGTTACTCGTTGATACTTTGCCAATGCCATAAGCGCTTGATTGTTTAAAATATCGTCAATAGTGACGTTGTTTAAGCAAGATGGCGTTAAATTAATTGATAATTTAGTTTGCAAAAATGCGGGCGGTAATGTGTGAAGCGCCGTGGTTGCTTGACTAATCATCTGAAGTGTAAGCGCAGGCATCAATCCCGCTTGCTCAATTTGTTCTATAAAGTAAAACGGCAAAAGCAAACCGTGCTTTGGGTGCTGCCAACGACATAACACTTCAAGGCTAATACACTCACCAGTAGAAAACTCTATTTGCGGCTGAAAAACACTAATAAATTGACCGGCATCTAATGCCTGTTGCAGTGTGTTGCGACAGGTATCGACAATAAGGTAAGTTGGCTTTTTTTCTTTTTTTTGAATAAAGCGATTGTGGTACTGCTGAAAAAAATAGCTTAATTGTCGCAGCGAGCTAGGTTTAGGCATAATACCCAACAAGCTTAGGCCAAAAGTATCAACTAAATTCGCTGCAGCGCGCAGTATGCTGCTATCTGATGCGCTAGATAAAATAATACTGCCAGAAAATTGTTGTTCAGCTAGCAATCTTAACAAGGCTAAGCCATCTATGTTAGGCATAGCTAAGTCGCAAATGATAATATCGGGCGGGGAGCTTGATACAAGTTGTATAGCTTGATAGCCATCACTGGCTTGGTCAACTTGGCTTACATTCAGTTGGCTTATCATACTTACTAACGCATGGCGTTGAAAAGCATGATCATCGACAATTAAAACTTGCATACAATCTATATACCCTATAGATGGTTGGTGTATTTTGAACGCACGATGTAACTGTGCGTAACTATTTGGACATTTTTTACTGTGCTACATGAAACCAAGCTGATTGGTATTATTGTTTGTATAAACAGCTATAAAAGTTCAAAGTTGAGTACAAAATAACACCGCAATTGTAAACAAAATCAGTGGATAAATCAATGTGGGAATAGATTATAAATTCTTATTTGACTTGCTATCACGAGAGAATAGGGGATGTGAAATCACTAAAATACACAACATGGGTACTATAGAAAAAAGCGTTATAACTAATTAAATAACGTGTATTTTACAAATAAAAAGCTAGTCATTGTTCATAAAAAAGAAGAGTTAGTTAGTCAATATGCTATGAGATCTCTTTGCTATTGCATACGGATGAATAAACGAATTTAACAATAGGCTGTCTAGCGTTTCGCTGGCTTAAAACCCGCTATAAACCTATATTAATAATTAACTGAAAATTTACAGTGATTAATTTGATTATTTAAATTTTAAGTTGTTGTTATTAGTGTTGGCATTAAGTGCAACTACGCCATTTTTTATTGTTCTAAAAGGATCTCAATATGAGTAATCATAAAACGGGCCAGTGCCCGGTTATGCATGGTAGTAATACCGTAACGTCAAAAACCAATACCGATTGGTGGCCAAACTCTCTCAACTTAGACATTCTTCATCAGCACGACAGTAAAAGCTCTCCTTACGACAGTGACTTCAACTACGCAGATGCCTTTAATAGTCTGGATCTGGAAGCCGTTAAAACCGATTTGAAAAACCTAATGACACAAAGCCAAGCATGGTGGCCAGCAGACTGGGGCCATTATGGTGGCTTGATGATCCGTATGGCATGGCATTCGGCTGGCTCATACCGTTTAGCCGATGGCCGTGGTGGCGGTGGCACGGCAAATCAACGCTTTGCACCACTGAGTTCGTGGCCCGATAATGCCAACCTCGATAAAGCGCGGCGCTTACTGTGGCCAATTAAGAAAAAGTACGGCAATGCCTTATCGTGGGCCGATTTAATTATTTTAGCCGGTAACATGGCGTATGAATCGATGGGCTTAAAAACCTTTGGTTTTGCTGGCGGTCGCGAAGATATTTGGCACCCAGAAAAAGACGTGTACTGGGGCGCTGAAAAAGAATGGCTTGCGCCCAGCGATGAGCGTTACCAAAGTGTTGATAAACCCGACACCATGGAAAACCCTTTAGCTGCCGTACAAATGGGCTTAATTTACGTCAACCCAGAAGGCGTTAATGGTCAGCCTGATCCACTGAAAACCGCCGAGCAAGTACGCGAAACCTTTGCCCGTATGGCGATGAACGACGAAGAAACGGCGGCTTTAACCGTGGGGGGCCACACGGTGGGTAAAACCCATGGTAATGGTAAAGCCGAAAATCTGAGCCCAGAGCCCGAAGCGGCCGATATATTTGAACAAGGGCTAGGCTGGAATAATCATAAAACCCGTGGTATTGGCCGCGATACCATGACCTCGGGCATCGAAGGCGCATGGACCACACACCCCACTAAGTGGGATAACGGTTATTGTGAATTGTTACTCAAGTACGAATGGCAGCTGACCAAAAGCCCAGCCGGCGCTTACCAGTGGGAGCCGGTAAATATAAAAGAAGAAGATAAACCGGTAGACGTGGAAGATCCTTCTATTCGCTTAAACCCGATTATGACCGATGCCGATATGGCAATGAAAATGGACCCCACGTACCGTAAAATTATCGAACGCTTTTACCACGATTTTGACTATTTTAGTGAGGTGTTTGCCCGCGCGTGGTTTAAGTTAACTCACCGCGATTTAGGCCCTAAATCGCGTTATTTAGGCGCCGATGTGCCAAGCGAAGACTTAATATGGCAAGATCCTGTGCCCACGGTTGATTACAGCTTAAGCGACAGGGAAATTAGCGAGTTAAAAGCTAAATTACTCAATTGTGGTGTGAGTGCCAGCGAGCTAATTAATACCGCTTGGGACAGTGCGCGCACCTATCGCTGCTCAGACCATCGCGGCGGTGCTAATGGCGCGCGAATTCGCTTAGCGCCACAAAAAGATTGGCTCGGCAATGAGCCACAGCGGTTAGCTAAGGTATTAGCGGCACTTGAAACGCTACAAGCGGGATTAGCAAAACC
>NZ_JBFJHD010000093.1:0-11557 GCF_041613455.1 Pseudoalteromonas sp.
ACTACAACGTTTAAAACTCATTGAACAGCAGTTTGCCCAGCTGCCTAAGCCCGCTAGAGTAGGCAGTACCATTAAAGTAGCTAAATAATAGTGTTATGAATAACCAGCACTCAGTTTATGCAACATAATCACGCTTGCTGTTAAGCAGCAAGCGTGGCTATTTCAGTGACTTATAGCTAAATAAGCATAAGCACGAAAATAACAATTGGTAAGGTTATAGCGCATCTAGGGATTATTACTTTTTAACGGTTCTTTTTCTGAATAAATTCGGTTGCCAGCCCCAATGTAGTGCGCCTAAACGTAAAAATACGGTAATAAACAAAGAGCCTAAAATACACCAAATATAAGACACTTCCAGCATAAATAGCGCAGCATAGGTTAGTCCACCAGACACGCAGGCGGTAGAATACAGCTCTTCGCGCATGACCAATGGAATTTCGCGGCATATAACATCGCGCATGAGTCCGCCAAAGATACCTGTGGTCATGCCCATGGTAATAGCCACTATCATGGTGGAGCCTTCAATTAATGCTTTTTCGATACCGACAATATTAAATATTGCCATGCCTAAAACATCCACCAGCAGCATGTAATAATTAGACACATGCGGGAGATGACGAATAAACACTACGGCAATAAATATAGCGCCATAAGTCACGTATAAATAATCGGCGTGGGCAATCCAAAATACCGGCTGGTTTAATAAAATATCGCGCAGCGTACCGCCACCCAAAGCGGTAACGGAGCCCACAACAACCACGCCAAAGCCACCAATGTTTTTTTCGTGGCCTAAAAGGGTGCCCGATATAGCAAAAAAAGCGACCCCAATTAAACTTAAATAATGAAAGTATTCAAACGCCATGTGTGGCTTCCTTAGGGTAGTAAGGTTGCTGTTATGAACTCAAAGTGTAAGTAGTTAAACGTTTATTGTGGCTGAATATTTAATCGCAGCAACGGCTTTAGCGTGATGTTACCTAGGTTAGGTAGAGCGCAGCAAAAGCCAACGGAAAAAGGCACTGTCAATTAACATAGGCGTTTTGTATTATCGATTGGCTTTCACTTGTTAGTTTATGTTTAGGGATCAGAGATTAAAATACCTTATTCAAGCTTACTCTACTGCAAATAACTCATTCCTGAAGTTGGGTTACTGTCTGCATCCATGCGCTGCATTACTCAGCAATAACTTATTTTCAGGGCATGATGACGGGGGAAGTGTTAAACGTAACATGGGTGGAATATTACATAATCAGCGTCTGGTAAGTGCCAAATGCGCCGCTTCATTATTTAGTCAATTCAAGAGGAAAAGACCAGAATATTGATAGAGTTAAGCTAGCAGCTAAAATACGTCTACAATGAATACCTGCGCAATGAGTGCAAAAAATTAGTAGCTACTGCTGTAAAAAATTTACGTTGATCCTGCCCCAGTATGAAACGTTCACCTAAGGGCAGGTAAACCGTGTATTGGCGTTTGCACAACTCACATTTTTACCCAACGTACTGCCCACTTTGTCCCGTATAAAATCGCAGCGGGACAATAGATACGCGCCCATTTTATTTGACAATTAACACTGGGCAATCAGCTTTATTGGCGATCGCTTCTGCAACGTTAACATTCAAAAAATGAGAAACTCCGGTCCTTCCATGACTGGCAATTACTACCATGCTTACATCCCCGCTATTAGTCTCAGCTAAAATCTCATTAATGGCATCACCATGTCGAATAACTGTTTCAATCTTTAAATCAGTATGCAACTGAGCTAATAACTCGTGCATTTTACTCGCCGCAGCGTCTTCCATATTTTTAGCTAACTCTTGGGGAGTTATCGCAAGGATCATATAATTCTCATTATCTGATGGCTGATCAACAATGTGTAAAATACGAATGCCTACTTGATATAAATTCGCCATTTCAATGGCATATTGTAAAGCATGTGATGCGGTATCAGAAAAATCCGTAGGCCATAAAATATTACCTGTTCGCATATTATTCTCCTCCACAATTTAAAATCAGCTCTTTCAATGCATTACCAACCTGATAAGAATAGACTCGGCTCCATCTCAACAAATTAAGTATAATCAGTATTAAAAGGTTATCTATTGATTACGATCAATAAATAACAATAAGGCACCAAAAGTAACAATACCCCATCAATTTATGCTTATTGATGAGTCTGAGATTGCGGTCTTTATTACTCTTAACCCTATATCTAACCCGATTTTAAATTTACCCTTACAACTGCTAATAAACGTAACGGCTGATGCCAATATAGTGGCAAACGCAGCCAGCGATGACGAATAAATGCCAAATGGCATGACTGAACTGGGTGCTTTTGGCACTGTAAAATACTGTGCCTAGGCTGTAGGAAATACCGCCGGCAAGTAGCCAGTACAGGGCGTTTATATCAATGTTTAAGTACAGCGGATAAATAATGGCTAGAGCAAACCAGCCCATCAGTAAATAGGTGGCCAGAGATATTTTTTTACTGCCATTTTTTACCAGTATTTTATACGCCACACCCGCTACGGCTACCGACCAAATAAAACTCAGCGTCGCCCACGACCAGACTCCGCTTAACGACAACAGTAAAAACGGTGTGTAGGTACCGGCAATAAGCAGGTAAATAGCGCAGTGATCACACTTTTTATAAAATGCTCTTAGTTTCGGCTGAATACTGGCGTGGTATAACGTCGAGGAAATAAACAAGATAAAAATGCTAGCGCTATAAATAGTAGTGCTGATATACGCTTTAACGCCCTCGGATTGCTGAAATAAATCCCACATCACCCACATAGCAAAGAGCACCCCCATGGCGTGACTAATTACATTGAGTTGTTCTTCTTTGTGCGAATACGGCGCGTTTGTTGTCATAACTGATCCTACCACTTGTTAATTATTTTCAGTGTACATGTGTACGCTGAAATTCTCAATCAGTAAATTTAAAAAATTTTGCTTGCTTAAAATGCTAACTGATTCAGTATTATTGTCTATAAATTATACCAGTCGCAGCAACGGAGAAACGATAAATGACACAGGCTATAAAAGCGGCATTATTGAGTGCGTTAACTTACCCTGGAGTGGGGCACTTTGTGTTAAAAAAGCACCGGATAGGCGCTATTTTTGCTGGGGTATTTTCGATTTTTTTTGTTTTAACCTTAGTGGATGTGTTTGCCGTGGCGCAGTGTATTGCCAATGACATAGTCGCAGGGCGCGTTGGTGCAAGCTATGCTGATATATCAGCGGCCGTTAAGCAGCCCTCGGCGCACTGCGCGGCACTTGTACAGTATCGGTATTTATACATTATGGGGATTATTTGGTTGTTTAGCGTCGCCGACGCCTATCGCCTTGGTCGTAAAGCGAAGCACACAACGGCCTAAGGGCTAAAATTATTTTGTACTATCACTCACGCTGCAAAAATACCGCGTGCAATTTTGACTAAAACTTAGCCTAAATATTAATGTGATTGTTAGATTAACCAACGCTGGCGCGCTTTAAAATTCTTTAATTTGAATAATACATAATACTTACAACAAGTTATAATTATATTATAGACTGGCACAGCCCTTGATTATGTCATTGTGATTCAACAATACACAAACAAGGAAAACCATGATGAATACGTTAATTAAACTCACTATGGCAGGTTTATTAGTATTAGGCACAGCGCATGTACACGCGAACGAAGTAGACCTTGATGTAACTGATATACTTACAGAAACGCTTAGCCACTACATAGCAAACACCAAGCACGAGCTTGAAAGCTCCATTAAAAACACCCTGATTGTCAATGCCGACGCAG
This sequence comes from Pseudoalteromonas sp., assembly GCF_041613455.1. Lineage (GTDB taxonomy): Bacteria > Pseudomonadota > Gammaproteobacteria > Enterobacterales > Alteromonadaceae > Pseudoalteromonas. The sequence continues at coordinate 3,798 of NZ_JBFJHD010000093.1, forward strand.
TGCTTAAAGGCTTAATATCTCCCCCTGTGTTACTGGGCGCAGAGCCAAATGAGCGTGTGGCAACCACCTGCAAACCCACAGCGCAACAATAATTACTGCAGAATAAGGACTGTTTCAATGAGCTATGAACTAGGGTTATTTGCTTTAATGTTGACGCCGGTGGTAAGTATGCTCTGCGTGTACTTTAGCGTGCAGTTAGTTAAAAATATCGGTAGCTGGTTTAATATTTAGCTATAACTAATTAGCCTCATAGCATTAACGCTGATCGACTTTGTGAAAACGCACGTAAATAAAGGCAGAATGTTTGAAACAAGTAGACTTTATGAAACGTGCGATTTTTCCATTACCTTTATTTATTCTCCCCGACGGTTATACCCGCCTGCGCATATTTGAGCCTAGGTACTTAACCATGGTGAAAAACGCCATCAAAGATAATAGCGGCTTTGTGTTGTGCAGCTTTGAGCACGACACGCCTTATAACATTGCCGCGCAAGGCTGTTTAGTGGACATTATTGATTTTGATCAAGACGATAGCGGAATGCTACTAATTGACGTATTGGCAATGAAAAGCGTGCAAATAAAAGCGGTTGAGCTCAACAGCGATGCATTGCGTATCGCTGAAGTGTCGAGCAGAAATACACCTTATTGGTATAACGAAGCGCATCACGCTATTGGCGAGCATCAGCACTTACACGACACCTTACAAGGCGTGTTTGCTAACAACCCAGAACTACGTGCCTTATATAAACATACTCAGTTTGATAAGTTATGCTGGATTGTTGCCCGCTGGCTGGAATTATTACCTATATCTATCAATAAAAAACAGCAACTTGCGTTCGAAACAAATTTTGATAAGTTACTGACCTTCCTCCATACTGTTATTAATAACGAATTTACCTAATGAAGGTTGATCGACATTTATAGCTTTAGCGTATTAACTGCTACAACAGCATAAATGGAACAATTATTATGGTAAGTCAACAGCCGTCACAACGTTGTGAGCCTAACACAGGTAACTATACTGCCATGCCAGAAACGCCAAGCACGCAATTAATGCAAGCACTTGTTGATGTTGCTGAAACTCGCGATAAACAAGCATTCGCTTACTTGTTTTCTTATTTTTCACCAAAAATTAAACGCTTTGGTATTAAGCAATTTGGCGTTGAGGCACAGGCCATGGAGCTGGTGCAAGAAACTTTAACCTCAGTGTGGCGAAAAGCACATTTGTACAATAGTGATAAAGGCGCTGCAACCACCTGGGTTTATACGGTTATGCGTAATGCGTCTTTTGATATGCTGCGTAAAATGAAAAGTAATAAAGAAGAAAACATCAGTGAAGACATTTGGCCACTGTTAAACGAGTCAGAAGCCACACAGCACGAATTTAGCGACCACTTAGAAGATCAGCAAATTAAGCGTTACCTAGATAAACTGCCTGCTGCACAGCGCGAAGTAGTGCGGGGCGTTTATTTTCAAGATCTATCGCAAGAGCAACTTGCACAACAACTTAATATTCCAGTAGGCACGGTAAAATCACGGTTACGTTTGGCCTTGCAAAAATTACGTAACGAAATGGGAGATCAGCATGATTAAACATCACCCGAGTGACACTTTACTAACACAATATTGCTCAGCAACACTCAGTGCTTCGCTCAGTTTAGCAGTATCGATACATGTAGATATGTGCCCGGTTTGCCAAGCTAAAGTGGCAGAAGTAGAAGCGGCTAACGCGGCGCAAATTTTTAATGACAGCGTGCCACCTGCAAGCGACAGCAATGACGCTGATATTGATGATGATTTTGCGGCTGACTTATTTGCAGCCATTACGGCAGATTCGGGTGTTGATGACCCCTACGCAGTTGCCCCTGTTACCGTGAATGTTGGTCAGCAACAGTACCAGCTACCCCGTGCACTAACGCGTATCTCGCACAGTAAATTTACCCAAATAGGCAAAATTGCTCGCTCACGCATTGCACTTGATGATGGCCCTCTACGCTCAAGCTTATTACACATCGGGGCGGGTGGCGAAATTCCAGAGCATACCCATACCGGGTTTGAAATTACCTTGTTGCTAAATGGTGAGTTTAGTGATGAAGACGGCCACTATGTACCCGGAGACTTTATTTACCAAGATGCCAGCCATTTACATACCCCAGTAACAAAAGAGGGCTGTTTATGCTTTACTGTGGTTAGCAGTGCGCTACATTTTAATAAAGGACTCAGTAAGTTACTTAATCCAATAGGTAATTTGATTTATTAACAGTACAGTTTAGTAGGGATATTATGCAAACAGATACCATTAAAATAGGCATTAGTGCTTGCTTAGCAGGTGATAAAGTGCGTTTTGATAGCGGCCATAAACGTTCTAATTTTTGTATGGATGAATTTGCAAAGCATGTTGAATACACTCGCTTTTGCCCCGAAGTCGCAGTGGGTTTACCTATTCCCAGGCCGACGATTCGCCAAGTGCGCGTAGGCGATACTATTAAAGTGTGTCGCCCCGATGGCAGTGGCGATGTAGGCCCTGCACTGACCGAATACGGAAAAAAAGTAGCCCTTGAGCAAGCTAAGGAGCTGAGTGGCTTTGTATTTTGCGCGAAAAGTCCCAGTTGCGGCATGGAGCGCATTAAAATATACAACGAAGCGGGCACCGGCAATACCTCCGAAGGGGTGGGTTTTTTTGCCGAACAAATAATGAAGCACAACCCGTTATTACCGTGCGAAGAAAACGGTCGCTTAAATGACATGCACTTACGCGAGAACTTTGTCATGCGGGTGTATACCTATAAACATTGGCAAACAGTGATAAAACAACCGCTAAGCGTGCACCGCCTGACGCAATTTCATGCACAGTATAAATATTTACTAATGGCGCACAACTACCAAGCTTACCGCGACTTAGGTAATCTACTTGGCACTTATCAGGGTGATGATATTAGTGCCTTAGCCGATGAGTATATTTTAGGTTTAATGAATGGCCTGAAAAAACCAGCCTCGCGCAAAAATAACACTAACACGCTGATGCACTTGCAAGGTTATTTTAAAAAAGATTTGTCTTCGCTTGAAAAGCAAGAGCTGCGTAACGCAATAGATGAATATAACGACGGCTTAGTGCCTCTGTACGTGCCGCTTACGCTATTAAAACACCATTTGAAAGTACATCCTAATGAGTATCTTGAAAAACAGGTGTTTTTTAACCCATACCCTAATGAACTAAAACTACGCTACGGTATTTAATGAACACATTATTTTGGTTTAGGCGCGACTTGCGCCTTTTTGCAAATGAGGCGCTAATTCAAGCGCTGGAAAATGGTGCTAAACACGCCATTTTTTTTATCTGCGATAAACAATGGCAGCAGCACCACACTGCGCCAATGCAAATAGATTTAATTAAGCGCCGCGTTAACTATTTACAACACGCGCTTGCACAATACGGTATTCGCTTACACGTTATTGCCGCCCCTTACTTTTGTGATTGCGTAACTGAGCTTATGCAGTTTAGCCACGCCAATAATATTGCCCACATTATTGGCAATCGCGAATACGAACTTAATGAAGCAAACCGCGACAAAGCGGTGCAAGCTGAGTGTGATAAGCAAGGCATTACATTTACCTTGTATGAAGGCGATTTGATTGCGCCGGTAGGCAGTGTTAAAAATCAAAGTAACGAAATGTATAAAGTGTTTACCCCATTCAAGCGTGCATGGTTAAAACAACACCAAGATAGTCATTTTAGTGTGCCGCCTTGGCCGTTGAGCGATAACCCCATTAGCATCGCTGACAGTGAATTACTGCACAGTGATGGCTGCTCCGAAAAGTGGCCGGTTGATGATGACGCTATTGCTCGCATCGTGGATAATTTTATTTGCGATAAGCTGGCTCACTATGACGACGTGCGTGATATTCCCAGTGTTAAAGGCACCTCGGGTCTGAGTCCTTATCTTGCTTTGGGGATGGTGAGCACCAAGCAATTATTGATCACCATTCAATTGCGCTATCCCGATATTTTAACCACTTCTAAAAGTAAAACCTTTACTTGGATCAATGAACTAGTATGGCGCGAATTTTACCGTCATTTAATCGCCGAATACCCTAAATTGTCGCGCGGTGAAAATTTTAACGAAAAATACAATGCACTGACATGGCGCAGCAGTGACGCCGACTTTAACGCCTGGTGTGAAGGGCGTACGGGTTATCCATTGGTTGATGCTGCCATGCGGCAGTTAGTACAAACAGGTTGGATGCATAATCGTTTAAGAATGGTAGTAGCCAGCTTTTTAACGAAACATTTATTAATAGATTGGCGCCGTGGTGAGCGCTTTTTTATGCAGCATTTGATCGACGGCGATTTTGCATCTAATAATGGTGGCTGGCAATGGGCGGCGAGTACTGGGTGTGATGCGCAGCCTTATTTTAGAATTTTTAACCCGATTACCCAAAGCCAGCGTTTTGATCCAAAAGGTAAATTTATACGTAAGTATTTACCTGAACTTAACCATGTGCCCGATAAACAGATTCACTTTCCCCATAGCTACTTAGCTGATACGCAAAGTGATAATCACTGTTATTGGCCTGCAATTGTTGATCATAAAGCAGCCCGCGAGCGGGCATTAGCTGCATTTAAGGTGTGATATGGATAAGCCGTTACCGGTCGATAAGTTTATAGCCATTTATCAAAAGTTAAATAGTACAAACTTAGATTTACTCAGTGAAATATACAGTCCCGATATTGCTTTTACTGATCCGATGCACAGCATTAACGGCCTGGTAGCGCTACGACACTATTTTGCAAACTTATACAGCAATGTTAAGCATTGCCAGTTTGAGATCAGCCACTCCTATACCTGTGGTGACAGCGCCTTTATTTATTGGACTATGCATTATGCACACGCAAAACTCGCGTCAGGCAACACCATTAGCGTAGCGGGGCACAGCAAATTACTATTTGCAGATGACAAAATAGTCGAACACCGTGATTACTTTGATGTCGGTGCCTTGCTATATCAGCACATACCGCTACTTGGCACAGTGATTAAATTTATTAATAAGCGAGCGAGCTAATATGATCACACTCATAACAGGCGCCACCTCAGGTATTGGTGAGCAATTAGCACTTAAATATGCCGCAAAGGGCGATACCGTCATTGCGTGTGGACGTAACAGCGATAAGCTGGCTGAACTTGCTAAGCACAGCAATATACAAAGCTGTGAATTTGATGCCACCGATCTGGCGCAAGTAAAAGCCGCTACCGGCGAGTTTAGTCATTTTGATAGGGTAATACTTAACGCCGGAAACTGTGAATATATCGACGATGCGCGTAACTTCGACAGTGCACTATTTGCGCGGGTTATCTCGGTGAATTTGCTTGCTATGGGCTATTGCTTAGAGGCGTTATTACCCAAAATAGCCCGCGGTGGACAGTTGGTCATGGTCAGCTCTAGTGTCACTTATTTACCATTACCTCGCTCAGAAGCCTATGGTGCCTCTAAGGCTGGTGTTAGCTATTTAGCGAAAAGCTTAGCGATTGACCTAAACGATGTGGACGTAACCTTGGTGCATCCCGGTTTTGTGAAAACCCCGTTAACCAAAAAAAACGACTTTGCAATGCCTATGGCGGTGACAGCGACAGCCGCCGCCGATTATATGATAAAGGGCATCGCTAAGCGTCGTAAAGAAGTGCATTTTCCCTACCGTTTCACTCTGATTTTAAAAGCGTTAAGAATACTCCCTCTGCCGTTATGGCTTAAAATTGCAAAAGGACTGGCTCGTTGAAAAAAATAGCAATAATCGGCACCGGTGTGTCGGGATTAACCGCTGCTCACTTACTACATAAACATTATGATGTGACATTATTTGAAAAAAACAATTACATTGGTGGCCATACTGCCACCGTCGATGTGCAGGTAGCGGGGATTACTCATGCCATAGATACCGGCTTCATTGTGTTTAATGATCGCACCTACCCTTATTTTGAAAAACTGCTGGCGCGAATTGGTGTTCAAAAGCAAAAAACACAAATGAGCTTTAGTGTGCATAATGAGGCCACAGGGTTTGAATATAACGGTCATACCTTTACTAGCTTATTTGCCCAGCGGCGCAATATTTTTAGGCCAACGTTTTGGCGGCTGCTCTACGACATATTCAGATTCAACAAGTTATGTAAAACAATCCATCAGCACGGCAGCTATCAAACAGCGCAATCACTTGGTGAGTTACTTACCCTGCATAACTTTAATGACTTTTTTAAATTCCATTATATTTTACCCATGGGGGCCGCTATATGGTCTACCAGTATTAAAGAAATGGAGCATGTGGGGGTGGAATTTTTTGTTAAATTTTTTTACAACCATGGTTTATTAGATATTACTAACAGGCCGCAGTGGTATGTAATACCCGGTGGCTCGCGCGAGTATATAAACCCTCTAATTAAAGGGTTTGCTGATAAAATTAAGCTCAATAGCCATATAAAATCAGTTTTTAGAGCGCACGAAAAAGTAACCCTAGCGTTTGCTAACGGTGAGCACAGTGAGTTTGATAAGGTTATTTTTGCCTGTCACTCGGATCAGGCGCTAGCGCTACTCAGTGATGCCACAGAGCAAGAGCAAGCAATCCTTGGCGCAATACCTTATAGCGAAAACTCGGTGGTACTGCATACAGACACGCGTATGCTACCCAAAAGAGCCGCTGCGTGGGCGAGTTGGAACTATTTACTCAATGAGAATACCGACAAAGCCGCAGTGGTGACCTATCAAATGAATATTCTGCAAGGCATTGCCGCGGATACTCAATTTTGCGTGACGCTTAATAACCGTGATGGCATAGATAAAAGTAAAATTTTACGCGAATTCACTTACCATCATCCGGTTTTTAACCACGCATCGATTGCTGCTCAACAACAAAAACACACCCTAGATGGCAAAAATAATAGTTTTTTTTGTGGCGCGTATTGGTATAACGGCTTTCACGAAGATGGCGTGCGCAGTGGCGTCGATGTTGCTAAGCAGCTAGGGGTTGAGTTTGACTAGCGCTATTTACGTAGGTGATATTAAACACCGTCGCTTTGCGGTAAAAAACCACCAGTTTAAGTATCCTTTGTACATGATGTGGGTTGATTTACATAACCCACAACAATTAGATAGTGTGCATAGCCAGCTCGGCACAACGGGGTTTAAAGCACTTAAATTTAATCAGCGCGACTACCTGATAAACGCAAGCCCAGATAGCCCCAATAACCTAGCTCAGCGCGCTGAGCGCTCACTTATTCAACGAGCGCACGGCAAACTTGCTGAACTGGGGATCAGCGAGGTATTTAGCCATGTTTACCTGTTAGGGCAGTTACGTTGTTTAGGGATTTACTTTTCTCCGGTCAATTTTTATTTTTTTGGCCACAGCGATAGTCAGTTTAATTACATGATTGCCGAGGTGAGTAATACCCCGTGGAATGAGCGACACTATTATTTAGTGCCGTTACAACACAAAGTGAACTTTAACAAAGCGTTTTCCGTATCACCTTTCATGGATTTGAATATGGACTACCATTGGCACGTTAAACACACAGCGGACACAACCTTGATCCACATTGCTAATAAACGAGATGGCGAACTGTTGTTTGACGCCACGTTAAGGCTAAAACGCCGCGTGCTTAATAAGCAACACATCACGGCGTTATTAAAACGCTTTCCGGCAATGACGTGGTCAATCTTTAAGGGTATTTATTACCAAGCGTTAAAATTATTTATTAAACGAGTGCCATTTTTGG
>NZ_JBFJHD010000094.1:0-11520 GCF_041613455.1 Pseudoalteromonas sp.
CGTTTATGTCATCCAATTCCTGTGGCAGGACAAGACACTGATTTAGGCCTATGTAAACCTGAAGATGCAGATGTGGGCACAGTACCATTTACCGATGGTGCACCGATTAATGCCACAATGCTAGATGCAAGCTTCCCTTACCTTAATACCCCACTTGCGGGTTCTAAATAAGGAGCATGAACATGCGTAACTTAAAATATACTCAGGCATGCTTATTGGTAAGTGTATTAGCAATCAGTGGCTGTGGCAGCGATAACGACAATAACCCCGCAGTGATTGTTAACTCCCCACCAACAGCAAGCGATGCGATGGTAACAACTCAAACCGAGGTGGCTATTAACGACATGCTAGATGCCAAAGATAGTGATGGTGATGCACTGAGCTTTAGTTTAGTGACAGCGCCTACTTTGGGCAGTGTGGTTATCAACAACGATGGCAGCTACAGCTACACCCCTGATAAAGAACAAACGGGAGCAGATAGCTTTGTGTTTGGCGTGTCTGACGGGGTTAATGCCCAAGCGACGGCTACAGTGAGTATTACGATCGAAGCATTGCAAGTCGATTTTGCCCAGTTTACCACGGATGCCTTTAATCAACCGGCTAACGCCGAGCCGCTGTCAGTCAATGGCCGTGTATTTACCAATACCGATGCGGATGTAGGTGGTTTAGTTTCTAGTAACGGTAACTAGTCACTAAATAGCCTAACAGCTGACAAGCCAGGGATGGCTTTTTCAAAAGGATGAATAAATGCAACTACTTCACGCTACACCAATATTACTTTTTTTTAGCTTATTTTTGTCTGGGAATGTTCTCGCCAGCGCCTTTACCCCTACCGATGACACCGTGATTGCAACGAGTAATTCAACTCTGGTTGCCCAGCTTACGGTTGCTGAAATAGACGAATTAGTGCACAGCAGCCAATATATTGGGCAAACTGAGCGCTTGCAGGGCATATTAAAAACACAGTTAGCCCGCTTGTATCAACAAAAGCCAACGCCGCAGACTGGCTATTTATATGCTCGAGTACTGCAAAAAGAACATCAATTTGATGCGGCCATTAACATCGCGACTGACGTACTATCGGGTGCGCCAAACCACAGCAACAGCCATTTATTATTGGCCAATATTTATATGATCCAAGGTAAACAGCTGCTCGCAAAACAACACTGCACCGCATTGCTGGGGCAAGTGAGTGTAATTACCGTGAGCACCTGTGTATTAGACGTACAAAGCCAGCAAGGGAAGCTATTACAAAGCTATCAAGCCTTGCAAAAAATCACTAATAATAAAGACATAAGTTTAGCCACCGCCCATGTACTAAGCGAAATGAGCTATCGGCTGAATAATTTTAAAACGGCATTGGCGTACATTGAGGATGTTGATTTACAGCGCGCCCCGGTGAGCCTAATTGTGCTGTGGGCCGACGCCCAGCTTGCGCTGAATAATGCCCCCAAGGTGCTAAGTACATTAAGTGACTTATTAACAGATAGCAGTAATTTAGAAGATGCCATTTTACTGAGATTGGCTATTGCCGAACAACAACTTGCCAAAAGTACCCAGTGGCAAACACGTATGCAACGCCGTGTAGCCTTGCGTGAGTTACGTCAAGATACCTTTCATGCCAGCGATTTAGCCCACTACTATATAACAATACAGCCAAATCCTGACAAGGCACTGTACTGGGCCAACATAAATTGGCAGCACGCAAAAATGAGCGCCGATGAGCAGTTATTAACGCAAGCCAAAGCCATGCAGCGAGCAACACTATGAAACAATTTAGCGTCATATTAATTACTTTAGCTGCATGGTTATTTGCTGCAAATAGCTTTGCTCATCAATTAAGTACCGGTTATATCACCCTTAATAGCTCCCCTAACCAACACCAATATAGTGGCCATTGGCAGGTAAGTATCACCGACTTAGAACAACAGATTGCGCTGGATATTAACAACGATAAACAAATCACCTGGGCGGAAGTAAAAGCAAAACGTAGTTCAATTAGCAATTTTGTTTACGCAAACCTACAGCTTACGCAGCAACAACAAGAGTGCACGTTATCAACCGCGGGCGCTTATCAGCTCGATTATCATTTTAATCAGCCATATTTAGTGATGCCGTTACTGTTTAACTGCGCCAGTCAAAGCGCCATCAACCTCAATTACAGTGCCTTTTTTAATACTGACAGCAATCACAAAGCGATTGTAAATATTAACGATGTAGCTAGGGTGTTTAGTGCCACCGATGCCCAACAACGCTTCGATTTGAATCAATCAAGTTACCGCAGTACGTTTAATCAATATGTGTACCAAGGCATATTACATATTTGGATTGGGATTGATCATATTTTATTTTTAATCGCGTTATTGCTCACCTGCGTGTTAACTCGCAGTGCGGCGCAGTGGCAAGCCATTAGCTCTAAAAAACAAATCATTAAACACACAGCCTGGATTGTGACCGCGTTCACCCTTGCCCATTCAATTACATTAACTGCCACGGCAATGAATGTGCTGTCGCCAAATAGCCGTTGGGTAGAGCTGGGTATTGCTATATCGGTGCTGTTTGCCGCTTTAAATAATGTGTGGCCATTGGTGCTGCGCTTAGGTTGGCTCACATTTGCTTTTGGTTTGTTACATGGAATGGGGTTTGCCAGTGTATTAGCAGAGCTGGGGCTGTCGAGTAATTATCAGCTGTTAAGCATCCTTGCCTTTAATATTGGTGTCGAACTAGGCCAGCTCAGTATACTGATCATTGCTTTGCCGCTGTTAATCAGTATTAGACACTATCAGTGGTACAATAAATGGTTAATGCCGGTAGGCTCATTTGCCATAGCACTGATCGCATTGCAGTGGTCACTGGAGCGGTTTTAATCTACTAACAGCGGCTATATTACTGTGCTTCGTGCTGCGTCTCAAACGGCATAAGTAAGGTTTTTATTGCTGGGCGCAGGGCAATTAATACCGTTTCTTCGGTGAGTTCGGGGTAGAGCATTTTACGTAAAAACAGCCCCGTCATTACCGAAAAAATTACATTAATACGGCTATCTAATTCTTGCTCTGAGTGCGTCTTTAACACGCTTCTGTCGCTGGTTAATAGTTGCCTCATTTTTGCACGTGCTTGGCTATCTGCTTCATGTAGCAGGCTCGCCACTTTGTCGTTTCTACTTGCTTCTGCCAACATATCTAAATCGACCACGCAGGCACCGGTGTCCATATGGCGCTGCACACTTTGATGCAACCGACCTAACAGTACCGTTAATAAATCCCCTGGCTGCTGTTCAAATTCTTGAAAGATAGAAAACATTTCTTCCATGTCTTGTTCAATAATACTTTCTATTATGGCTTCTTTACTATCAAAGTAGTTATAGATATGGCCGGCACTCATGCCTGCGGTTTTTGCAATTTCAGCCATACCTGCACCGTGATAGCCTTTACGGCGAAAACAGTCTGCTGCCGCGGTCAGTACTTGCGTACGACGTGCGGCTACTAATGCAGGATCGGCATGTTTTTTACGGGACACTGACAACTCCACGGTTTTACCTGTTGATTAAAACAAGCAATCACTTCTGTGTTTTGCTACAACCGCGATTAGGCTGTCATATAGAAGTATTTGCTGTTTATTAACATTCTAGTGATGGCCTATAGCAAAAGCTATAGACCATCTAGACTAGTTACTGTTGTGCTGATTGTGGTGCAGCTTGCCAGCCACCACCGAGCGCTTTATAAACGTTTATTTTACTGGCTAATAAAGCGTGTTGACCGCTAATAAATTGCTGCTGTGCTTGATACCAAGTTCTTTGTGCATCAAGTACTTGCAAATAACTATCTGCGCCATTGTCGTAACGCGCTTGCGCGAGTTCAAAGGTTGTTTTGCGGCTTTGTTGTAACTGCTGCAGCGCGGCTAACTGCGCATTAAAGCCCGCTTTATCTGCTAAAGCATCAGCCACTTCACGAAATGCTTGCTGAATTTTTTGCTGATAAGTGGCCAGCGCAATTTGTTGCGTAGCTTTGGCTACCTCTAAATTTGCTTGGTTACGCCCGCTATTAAAAATAGGCAAACTAATTTGCGGCATAAAACTCCAAGTACCTGACCCCGCAGCAAACAAACCACTTAAGTCGCTAGATGCTGTGCCCGCATTCGCGGTTAAGCTAATACTGGGGTAAAACGCTGCGCGCGCCACGCCAATATTTGCGTTTGCCGCTAACAACTGATGCTCTGCCGCTTTAATATCAGGGCGCTGAGTTAATAAGTCAGACGGTAATCCCGCAGGAACGTCAGGTAAATCCAACAAGCTATTTAATACCTTACTCGGGAGTAAATCACTGCTGACGCTTTTACCCACCAACAGCTCAATGGCATTTTTATCGCGCTGTAATAATCGCTGGTAACGGGCAATATCCACTTTAGCCGTTGCAACTGTGCTCTTTAATTGCTCCAGGGTGAGCACCGATGCCGCACCTAAATCAACACTTTTTTGTGTTAAAGATAACGATGCTTGCTGCGATGCCAGCGTTTCGTGTGCTAATGCTAATAACTGTTGATCGGCGGCATAATTTAGCCACGCATTCGCCAGCTCCGCAATAACTGATACTTGCGCACTGTAGTTATCAAGCTCGGTTGAATAAAAAGTTTGCAGCGCTTGCTCTGACTGGTTTCTTACTTTTCCCCATAAATCCAGTTCATACGAGGTAATGCCCACCGTCGTGCTGTACTGCGAGTTAATGCGTGGTTCACCCGTGCCCGATAAATCACCGGGCAAACGCTGACGCGAGCCCGCGCCATTGATACCCAGCGAAGGAAATAACGCCGAGTCAGCAATTTGATACATCCCCCGCACCCGCTGCACGTTAAGTGCAGCAATTTGCAGTTGTTTGTTATGCTCAAGGCTTTGCGCAATTAATGTTTGTAACTTTTCATCATTAAAAAACTGCTGCCAGGGTAATAACGGCGCCGTTGCTTGCTCTGTGCCTGCTGCTGCATAGCTAGCGGCGACCGGTAACGCGATGTCTTTGTGCTCAGGTGCCAACTGGCACCCGCTTAACACCGCGACACTAAGCGCAGTGACACTGAATAACGTTAACTTCATTCTGCGCGCTCCTCGGTTGCTGCGGGCAACTTACTCGAGAAGGTTTTACGCACTAAGACAAAAAATAACGGCACAAATAACACCACTAAGGTAGAGGCCGCTAACGTCCCCCCTATGATCGATATACCCAGCGCGTTTTGAGCGCCCGAGCCTGCACTTGAAGCAATTGCCAGTGGTACAACACCACAAATAAACGCCAGCGAGGTCATTAATACCGGACGTAAACGCAGTTTAACCGCGGCGATTGCCGCATCGACTAAACTTAAACCTTCTTCCATTTTATGAATCGCAAATTCAACAATTAGAATCGCGTTTTTAGACGCCAAGCCTATGGTGGTTAACAAACCAACTTGTAAGTAAATGTCGTTGGATAAGTTACCTACCAACGCGGCCATAATAGCGCCAAAGATCCCCAATGGCACAATGATCATGACCGCAAATGGCACCGACCAGCTTTCGTATAGTGCTGCTAAGCATAAAAATACAAATAATAATGACAAGCCATACAACAGCGGAGCTTGGCCGCCACTTGAACGCTCTTGATATGAAATACCTGACCATTCAGACGCCACGCCATTAGGCAATTGCTTCACTAAACGCTCCATCTCATCCATCGCTTGGCCGGTACTGTAGCCTGGGGCCGCACTGCCTTGTATTTCCATGGCCGAAAAGCCATTGTAGCGTTCTAAACGCGGTGAGCCATAGGTCCAGTGTGAGCTGGCAAACGCTGAAAACGGTACCATGTCTCCATTATTGTTGCGTACATACCACTTATTAAGATCTTCTGGCACCATGCGCGAATCCGCTTCGCCTTGCATGTACACCTTTTTCACGCGGCCACGATCAATAAAGTCATTTACGTATCGACTACCCCATGCCGTAGACAAGGTACTATTGATAGCAGTTTGAGTTACCCCTAACGCCTCTGCTTTCGCAAGATCGATATCTAACTGCAACTCTGGCATGTCTTCTTGGCCATTCGGGCGCACCCCGGCTAAAATCGGACTTTTACTGGCCATTCCTAATAACATGTTACGCGCTTTTAACAGCTCTTCGTGGCCTAAGCCGACACGGTCTTGTAAAAACATATTAAAACCATTGGCAGTGCCCAGCTCTACAATCGCCGGCGGCGGAAAGGCAAACACAAACGCTTCTTTAATGGTTGAAAAATAGCCCATACCTTTACCCGCTACGGCATTCACCGATAGGTCATCACGTTGACGCTCATCCCAATGCTTTAAGCTAACAAAACCAATTGCTGAGTTTTGCCCCGAGCCGGCAAAGCTAAAGCCTGTTACGGTAAAGATAGAGCTCACTGCTTCTGCTTGATCGTTTAAATAGTGGTTTTCAACTTTTTCAACAACATCAAGAGTTTGCTCTATGGTTGAACCCGCTGGCAGCATGACTTGGTTAAACAATATGCCCTGATCTTCGTCGGGTAAAAACGCAGTCGGTAAGCTTGAAAACACATACACCATGCCACCTACCAATACCGCGTAAATAACTAAATAACGCTTTGACTGGTTGATCATACGACCAACAATGCCTTGCGCGCCGCTATTGGTTTTATCAAATCCACGGTTAAAGCCCGAGAAAAAACGCCCAATAAATGATGAGTTATCGTGTACATGGCTTGGCTTAAGTAAGGTTGCACACAGCGCAGGCGTTAAAATTAGCGCCACTAATACCGACAAGCCCATAGCCGACACTATAGTAATAGAGAACTGACGGTAAATAACCCCGGTAGAGCCACTAAAGAACGCCATCGGAATAAATACCGCCGACAACACCATAGCAATACCGACTAACGCGCCTTTAATTTCATCCATTGATTTACGGGTAGCCTCTAATGCCGAAAGCTTTTCTTCGGTCATTAGACGCTCCACGTTTTCCACCACAACAATGGCATCATCCACCAGTAGGCCGATAGCCAATACCATAGCAAACATCGTGAGGGTATTGATTGAGTAACCAAAGGTATACAAAATGGCAAAGGTGCCCAGTAATACCACAGGCACCGCAATAGTCGGTATTAATGTAGCACGAAAGTTTTGCAAAAACAGGTACATAACAACAAATACTAACACTACCGCTTCTATCAGTGTGTGCACTACTTTTTCAATCGACAACGACACAAATGGCGTGGTGTCGTAAGGAATAACAACGTCTAACCCTTCAGGAAAAAACGGCTTTAAATCGGCTAATGCTTTTTTAACGCCCGCAGCGGTATCAAGTGCGTTGGCACCACTGGCAAGCTTTACCCCTAAACCTGCGGCCGGATCACCGTTAAAGCGCGCTACTACACTGTAACGCTCGCCACCAAGCTCTACTCTTGCGACGTCTTTTAAACGCACTACCGAGCCATCACTGTTGGTTTTAACTAAAATATTTTCAAATTGCGCAGGGGTTTGTAATCGGCTTTGTGCCGTTACCGTGGCATTGAGCTGTTGTCCTGCTACGGCTGGCATACCGCCTAATTGCCCCGCAGAAACTTGTGCATTTTGCGCACTCACGGCCGCACTAATATCGCTGGGTGTCAGTTTAAAGTTTTGCAGTTTTGCCGGATCGAGCCAAATACGCATAGCATATTGCGAGCCAAATAACTGCGCTTCACCGACACCGTCAACACGCGAAATAATATCTTGTACGTTTGAAGCAACATAATCACCAATATCAATATTAGTCATGCTGCCATCTTTAGATACAAAACCTAACACTAACAGGAAGTTACGTGCAGCTTTGGCAACCACAACACCTTGGCGTTGTACTTCTTCAGGTAATAACGGTGTGGCTGTGGCCAGCTTATTTTGTACTTGAACCTGAGCAATATCAGGGTCGGTATCGGCATCAAAGGTAAGTGTAAGCGTAGCTGAACCACTCGACTCTGAGGTTGACGACATATACAACAAGCCATCAAGCCCTTTCATTTTTTGCTCAATAACTTGCGTTACGGAGTCTTCTAAAGTGCGGGCTGATGCGCCTGGGTAATTAGCCGTAATACTGATCGCCGGTGGAGCAATTGACGGGTACTGTGCAATAGGTAAACTTTTAACTGCTAAAATACCCGCTAACATAACAATAATAGCCAGCACCCAAGCAAATATCGGTTTATCGATAAAATATCGTGACATTTAAACTCTCCGTTATTGCGCGTGGGTTGCAGAAGGGGTTGCTTCAGTGACAATCACTGGTGCGCCGGGACGAATTTTTTGTAAGCCTTCAACAATTAGCTTATCACCATCGTTTAAGCCTTTAGTCACTAACCAGTTTGAACCAATAGTACGATCAACTGCTAGCACGCGACTTTCAACGGTGTTATTTGCACTCACCACCATCGCAATTGGCTCACCTTTGGTATTGCGGGTTACACCGCGTTGAGGCACTAAAATAGCCGCTTGTTTAACCCCTTCAACAATAGATGCACGGGCATACATACCCGGTAACAGGAGCTTTTCAGGGTTAGGAAACTTTGCCCGCAAGGTTACCGAGCCAGTGCTTGGATTAACGGTTACTTCTGAAAATTGTAAGGTGCCTTTATGCGGGTAAACTGAGCCATCTTCCATGTACAGTTCAACCTCGCTTTGTGCCTCGTTATCTACGCTTAATTCTCCCGATGCTAATGCTTGCTTAAGTTTAGTAAGCTCATTACTCGATTGCGTTAAATCAACATAAATAGGATCAAGCTGTGTAACGGTTGCTAATGCCATGGTTTGATTAGCACTGACTAACGCCCCCACAGTGACATTCGACTTACTGATTTGACCACTAATAGGCGACGCCACATGGCTGTAATCTAAATTGATTTGTGCCGCTTGCAGTTTTGCTTTAGCAGTGAGTAATTCAGCGGTGGCTTGTTTTGCAGCCGCGTCAGCCTCATCAAAGTCTTGTTGGCTAACTGCTTTAATTGCTAATAACTCTTTATAGCGCGCCGCTTTTGATTTACTACTGGCAATACTCGCCTCAGCGCGAGCCACAGCGGCTTTACTTGCCGCCAGTTCAGCTTCAAAGGTTGCCGGATTTATTTGATACAGTGCTTGACCTTGGGTTACCTGTGTACCTTCTTCAAATAACCGCGATTGCACAATACCACTGACCTGAGGACGAATTTCAGCTATTTGATAGGCGTTAATACGCCCAGGAAGCTCTTTTTTAAGTGTCAGCGCTTGGCTTTTTACCGTCACAACACCGACAGGGGTGCCTTGTGGCGCAACAGCTTTGGGTTGTTCAGCTGACTGATCACAACCACTTAAAACAACAGTGCCAACAAGGGCTGAAAATACAATGAGAGCGATGCGAGAACGCAGCATGGTGAATACCTTATAACGTGAATTTACATTTTTAGAATGAACGTTCATTCTAAATTATTCCCCAGCGCTTTCCAATATTAATTAGCAATTATTTTTAACGAATTTAAAGGTGTAAAGAAAGGTAAATACTATTGACTAAGACCGCTATTTACTTGCACTGCGCCCCTAATTAAATAGACACCCAATCTAAGGTTTGCAATCTCAACATGCTTTACTAAGCTCTGGTTAGTTTAATTATTTAGCAGAGCACGTAATTAAGCTGACACCCAATCTAAGGTTTGCAATCTCAACATGCTTTACTAAGCTCTGGTTAGTTTAATTATTTAGCAGAGTGTCACATGGCTATCGCAAGGAAGTAATTAAATTGACACCCACTCTAAGGTTTGCAATCTCAAAGATAATTAAATAGACACCCAATCTAAAGTTTGCAATCTCAACATGCTTTACTAAGCTCTGGTTAGTTTAATTATTTAGCAGAGTGTCACATGGCTATCGCAAGGAAGCGTCAGATTAGTTTGGTCGATACAAAGTACTACCACTGTATTTCACGCTGTGTTCGCCGTGCCTATTTGTGTGGTGAAGACCATTTTACCGGGCAATCTTATGAACACCGCCGCGGCTGGGTTGAAGATAAACTGCTTGCCCTTGCGAAAGTATTTTGTATTGATGTGTGCGCTTATGCAGTTATGAGCAACCACACTCACTTAGTACTCTATGTTGATGATAAAAAAGCCAAACGATTGAGCGATAAAGCCATTATTCAGCGCTGGCATAAGCTGTGTAAGGGCACAGTTCTCACCAACAAATACCTACAAGGTGAGGTGCTAAGTAAGGCTGAGCAGCTCTTTTTAGCAGCAACAATAACAGACTACCGAGAACGTTTAGCCAACATTAGCTGGTTTATGCGGCTGTTAAATGAAGACATCGCCCGCAGAGCCAATAAAGAAGATAACTGCACCGGTCGCTTTTGGGAAGGACGTTTTAAATCACAAGCCCTCCTTGATGAAGCGGCATTAATTACCTGTATGGCGTATGTAGATTTAAATCCCATAAGAGCTAAAGCAGCCTCGACTCCCGAAGACTCAGCGTATACCAGTGTAAAAATACGCCTTGAAACTGCCACCAGAGGAAAGCGGCAACCTAAACAGCTTTTGCGCTTTTCAGGCAAGCCCAAAAAACACATGGCCAAAGGCCTGCCATTTGAACTCACCTCGTATTTAGAATTAGTTGAGCTTACCGGCCGCTGTATGCGTAAAGACAAAAAAGGCCATATAAAAAACAGCACGTTACCTTTATTAACAAGAGTCAACATATCCCTCGAAAACTGGCTAACACTAACCAGCCAATTTTCCCGTGTATTTCATGGGGCAGTAGGTCGCCCAGCATCGCACGAAGGGTACTGCGAACACTTGCAGCGAAAGCGGCGCGCCAACGTCAGTAATTGCGAAAAGTTACTGGCCTAACAGTTAAATCTACGCATAACCTCCGCTCTGTGATCACACAGAGTTCAGCATGCTTAAAGCATCATAAATACAGTCTACAGTCCCTCTTGATAGCCATTTGTAATGATCTTTAAATATAAAAATGGTTAAAGCGTAAAAAAGTTTGCTTAATACTGGACCTGATTAGCCACTTTAGGCGGCTGTATTTTAATACTAACTAAGTAACAGTGGGTGTCTTTATAAAAAATTAACTAAGTTGATGTGGGTGTCAGTATAAAGAAAATTAACATGGGTATCTTATTAAGGGGGAGTTGCTGAATTTGTAGCTAAGTGCAATAAAAAAGCCTAAGCGGTGTAATTAACGGCTTAGGCTTGAGTTGTTTATTGTGCGCAGTATTACGGTAATTGCGCTGTATCACAGTAAGTGTGTTTTTTACTGTAGGTGTACTAATAGCTTTTGTGCGCTATCAAATAACATTAACGAGCCCAATATTAATAATACCACAGCTGAAAGTCGGCCAAATTTAACCGCTAGTGCCGGGTTATTGCTTAATATTTTTCGTGCACTCACGCCGATTAACCAATAAACAAAGCCACAGCCAATTAAATGAATAATGCTTAATACTAACAGCTGTTCAGTGATCGAAAATGAAAAAGTCGGAAACACAAATTGCGGTAACAGCGCTAA
>NZ_JBFJHD010000095.1:0-11466 GCF_041613455.1 Pseudoalteromonas sp.
AAACTAACATTAAGATTCTCCGTTGATGGCTTGTTGCTGGCCATTCACTAAATCGGTAACTAAAAGCTCCATGCGAGAACTGCGTGATCCCTTCACGACTATGGTGGTTTTCTGCTCTACTTTTTGTAAGCTTGCTTGAATTGTTTGCAGCATTTGCTCACGATTGGAAAAATGACGATTAGGCAGCTTGTAGACATCACTGGCATAACGGCTCAATACCCCTAAGGTAAACAACTCATCGATACCTTGCGCCAGCGCATACTCACCCACTTCTTGGTGATACTGACGTGCCTCTTCACCTAGCTCGCCCATATCGCCTAACGCTAAAATACGGTGGCCTTGCATATCACTGAGTAAATCAATCGCGGCTTTTACCGACTTAACATTGGCATTGTAGCTATCATCAATCACCGTTAACTTTGCGGATACCGGAATTAAATTAACGCGGCCTTTAACTTCACCCATAGTGGCAAGTGCATTAGCAACATCTGGTAAAGACACATCAAATTCACGGGTTAACGCCGCAGCAATAAGGGCATTGCTAATATTATGCTTACCCGGCAATGCCAGCTTAACCGGCACTTGCTCTTCTTTAGTACACAGCGTAAAACTGGCACGCGCGTGCTCATCTAAGCTGATATCTTGTGCCCAAATATCCAGTTTTTCATCACTTGATAAACGCGTCACTTTGCGCCCTTTTAGCTTATCTAGCCAATATTGACTAAACTCACTGTCGCAATTAACGATTGCTACGCCATCTTGTTTAAGGCCATCAAAAATTTCACCTTTGGCTTTCGCCACGCCCATTAAGCTGCCAAAGCCTTCTAAATGCGCGGCGGCGACATTACACACCACAGCAACATCGGGTTGAGTCATCGCGGTGGTATAGGCTATTTCACCTAAGTGGTTAGCACCCAACTCAATCACCGCATAACGGTGGTGTGGCTCTAAGCGTAATAAAGTGAGCGGTACGCCAATATCGTTATTAAAATTGCCCTTCGTTGCCAGCACATCGCCATGCACCGATAAAATAGCGGCGCACATTTCTTTCACTGTGGTTTTACCCACACTGCCAGTAATGGCGATGGTTTTAGGCGCTACTTGCGCCATCACTGCCGCACCAATAGTCCCTAAGGCGATGCGCGTATCGGCCACAATGAATTGTGGAATATCAACCTCAACGGGGTGCTCAACAATCACGCCAATCGCGCCTTGTTGTTTCGCTGCAGCGACAAATTTGTGGCCATCAAAATTAGGCCCTTTCAGTGCTAAAAACACCTCACCGCGGCCAATGCTGCGCGTATCGGTATTTATATTAATCACTGTTTGATTATCACCTTGATAATCGGTTGCTAGTACATGCGCCAGCCAATCAAAATCCATCGGGATCATGCTTGAGTCCCTCTTACTGCTTTTTTTAGTTGTTGTTGTACATATTGGCGATCGCAAAAGTTGATGCGTTGCTCGCCTATTATTTGATAATCTTCATGGCCTTTGCCGGCAATTAAAATCACTTCATCCGCTGCTGCATTGTCTATTGCGTAGCTAATGGCAGTCGCTCTATCGGCTTCTAAATGAGCGTTTTCTGGATGAGTTAATCCCTGTGCAACCTGTGCAATAATAGCGTCGGGATTTTCGGTGCGTGGATTATCGCTGGTAATAATCACCTTGTTAGCATGCTGCTCTGCTGCTTGCGCCATTAATGCGCGTTTACCTTTATCACGGTCGCCCCCACAGCCAAATACACAACTTACCCCCCCCGGCACATGTTGTTGTAACGCCTGTAACGCCAGCGCCAACGCATCTGGGGTATGGGCATAATCAACCACGCAGGTCGGCTTACCCGGTGCGCTAAATGCTTGCATACGCCCGGCAACAGGCTGTAGCTCTTTACAAGCGGCTATTAATTGCTGCAACGGGTAACCTAAGCCTAACAATGTCGCTAAGGCCGCGGTTAAATTATATAAATTAAATTCGCCAAATAGCGGCGATTGAACGGTAATATCGCCCCAACTTGTAGTCAATTGTGCTGAAATACCGTGGGCGCTGTAATTAACATCAGAAAAATAAACAAACTGGGCATTGTTTGGCACTAAATTTTTACGGCCATAACACACTAAACGCTTAAAATTGTATTTTTCTAGCCATTGTTCAACTTGGCTGTCATCTTGATTTAGTACTACAAGTTGCGGTTCAAAATCTCTAAATAACATCAGCTTAGCGTCACCATAGCGTGCCATATCGCCATGATAATCTAAGTGATCACGGGATAAATTGGTAAACACTGCGGCTTTAAACTGACACTCTGCAACACGCTGCTGTACTAACCCATGGGATGACACTTCCATCGCTACCAGTTGCTGCTGTTGTTGTTTTAACTCGGCTAAAATGCGTTGCAAATCAACTGCCGATGGCGTGGTATTCGTCAGCGGAGTTAAGCTGTCAGCCTTACCGTAGCCTAAAGTGCCAATAATGGCCGCTTCGGTCGCACAAAACTGCGCTAAATGGGCAATCATTGCGGTGGTAGTAGATTTACCATTGGTACCCGTTACACCAATTAAATCAAGCGCATGGCTTGGCTGTTGGTAAAAGCGACTGGCTAATTCGGGCAAGCGCTTATCGAGCTCCGACACTAAATAAAGCGGCTCAAAGCTCGTATCAAATTCACATAAGCGGTCAGCAATAACTGCAACCGCACCATTTTCAATCGCTTGTGCTATAAAATGTCCACCATCTAATTGATGGCCTTTAATGGCAACAAACACGTCGCCTGGCGTCACTTCGCGGCTGTCTAAGCGTAAGTGCTTAACCTGCTGCGAAGGCGCATCTATTTCGATATAGTGTAAAATGGTTTTTAAATCACGCATCGTTATCTTTACCTTTTACGAACGCCACCTCGTCCTTATCGGGCGCTACGTTTAATATTCTTAATGCGTTAGAAACGATTTCTGCAAATGTAGGTCCCGCTGTGGCACCTCCATAATACACGTCGCCACCGGGTTCATTTATCATCACTACCACAGCTAAACGTGGGTTATCTGCTGGCGCAACACCTGCAAAATACCCCACATATTCATCACCATAGCCACCCACAGCGGCTTTTTTAGAAGTACCTGTTTTACCTGCTGCACGGTAGCCATCCACTTTGATGTTACGTGCCGTACCGTCATTTTCAAACACGCTTTCCATCATGTGGACAACCGCTTCAACGTCTTGCTGCTTAAAAATACGCTCGCCTTCAGGCACACCGTCTTGCTTTAAAATAGTCAGCGGGCGGTTAACGCCCCCCGCGCCTAACATGGCATAAAAACGGGCCATTTGGGCGGTACTTACCGCGAGGTTATAACCAAACGATAACGCCGCTATTTCATGATCTGACCAACGACGGTTAGGGTAAAATAAGCCACTACTTTCACCGACCATTCCGGTACCTGAGTCACTGCCAAAGCCCACTTTTTGATATAAACCAACAAAGTAGTCTTTTGGTACGGTTTGGCTGACCTTAGTCACCCCCATATTGCTTGAATACTTTAAGATTTCGCGCAGGGTCATTTCACCGCGGTTACGGGTGTCTTGCACTAAACTGCCACCTAATCGCATCCAACCTGGGTAAGTATCTATACTGTCATCGGCTTGAATTGAGCCGTAGTCTAGCCCAGCTAAAATGGCTAGAGGCTTAACGGTTGAGCCCGGTTCGAACAAATCGGTAATTGCGCGGTTACGACGCTTATGGGGGGCGGCATCATTTAAGTTATTGGGGTTAAACGACGGGCTATTGACCATAGCGAGTACTTCGCCGGTCGTTACATCAACCACCATCGCCGATCCCGAGGTGGCTTTATAGGTGAGTACCGCCGATTTAATCGCTTTATAGGCAATCCCTTGAATTCGTTGATCGATACTTAATTGAATATTTTTTGGCTCGACGCGCTCACGCTCATCGAGTACTTCAACTTCGCGGCCTTGTGCATCTTTACGAATAGTTCGTCGTCCGGCTTCACCCGTTAGCGCATTTTCATAAAGCTTTTCAATGCCCTCAATGCCTTTGCCATCAATATTGGTAAAACCTATAATGTGCGCCGTTACTTCACCGGCGGGGTAATAACGCTTCGATTCATCAAGTAAGTGCACACCGGGTAAACGTAATTCACCAATATAGTTTGCCACTGCCGGCGTGACTTGGCGTTTTAAATACACAAAGCGACGGCTGGGATCAGCCAATAATCGTGAATTGATCTTGTTGGGTTCTATGCGTAATACATCCGCCAACTCTCGCCAGCGTAAATCGTTTTTATAATACAGCGCGGTCCGCTTATCCAGCTCGGCTTTATTTTCGGCCAGCGCTTGATGATCTTCACCATTTTTACGCGCTTGTCTTAACACCTTGCTGACTAGTGACTTATGTAACGCTTTAGGATCGGCATACACACTCACCACAGGCACACTAACAGCTAACTCTTTGCCATTGCGATCGAAGATCATGCCGCGTTGCACATGTAATTTTTCTACTCGAACGGTACGCTTGTCACTTTCTGAGCGGGCTTTATCTGGCTCTATTACTTGTAAATAAGCAGCCCGTGTCACTAAGGTAACAAACACTAAAAAAATCACTGAGCACACCAAAGCAAAGCGCCACGTGATCAAATTATTTACCGGCTTTCTCCCTCGCGTTCTCATCGTAGTATTATCACCTGCTCATCTTGGCTCGTTGGCCGTTTCATTTTTAACTGTGATATAGCAACTTCTTCAATCCGCGCATGCTGCGAATAAAACTCTTCTTCTACTACTAGGTAACGCCATTCTAAATCTAATTCGTCGCGTTGCTGGAGTAACACATCTTGCTCAATAATTTGTGCTCGCGCCAAGTGAGTTACTTGCACCACGCTTAAACTCGTCACGAATATCACAACCAATAAGGCCGAGGTTAGCTTGTTAGCTCCTAGGCCTTTAATTATTTCGAAAAATAAATTAGGTTGTCGATAACTCGCTTTTTTACTCATCCCAACCTCTGTGCAACCCTTAGTACAGAGCTACGCGAGCGTGGGTTGCGTGCAACTTCAGCAGCACTTGGTTTGATAGCTTTACCCACTGCTTTTAACGTCAGATTTTTATTTATTTGTGCGTCCGTTAAAGGCAGACCTCTGGGTAATGCTTCTCCCTTACTCTGTTTTTTAATAAATTGCTTTACGATGCGATCTTCCAACGAGTGAAACGAAATAACCACTAACCGCCCACCCGGCTTAAGTACTTGAATAGCCGCTTGTAACGCTGTTTGAATTTCTTCTAATTCGCTATTGATATAAATACGAATCGCCTGAAAAGTACGTGTGGCTGGGTGTTTAAACTTATCCTTTACTGGCACCGCTTCATCCACTAAATCTGCTAACTGTTTAGTCGTGGTAATGGGCGTGTGCTCCCGCACCTCTAATATTTTATGGGCGATGCGTTTACCAAACTTTTCTTCACCCAATTTTTTAATAACATGGGTAATGTCTTCTAAATCGGCTTCGGCTAACCACTGCGCCGCGCTGCGACCTGTGGTGGGATCCATACGCATATCCAATGGGCCGTCTTTCATAAAACTAAAGCCACGCTCAGCATCATCAAGCTGCGGTGATGACACGCCAATATCAAGCAAAATGCCATCAACTTTGCCAATAAGCTCGTTTTGCTCCGCTACTTGGTAAAGGTTTGAAAAACGCGTATGCGCAATAGCAAAACGCGGATCATCGGCAAACTTTTCAGCCGACTTAATTGCTTGTGGATCCTGATCAATGGCTTGCAGCCGACCTTGCGCTCCAAGACGCGCTAATATTTGCCCTGAATGTCCGCCACGCCCAAACGTGCCATCCATATATATGCCGTCGGGTTTAATTGCAAGAGCATCAATGGTTTCATCCATAAGTACAGATACGTGTTCAAATTGCGCTGTCATTAGCTATTTTTTGCCCTTTTTTGTGCTGTTAGAGAGTGAAATTATCTAAATCTGGATGGGGTTCAAACTCACCGAGTCGTTCTAACTCCGTGTCTTGGCGCATCTGCTGATGCCAACGCGCTTCATCCCATATTTCAAATTTATTCATTAAACCCACCAGCATGATTTTTTTGCCTAATTCTGCGTGAGCGCGCAATGAAGGCGCGAGCAGAATGCGGCCGTTTTTATCAAGTTGATATTCAGTGGCATTACCCAGCAACATGCGTTGCATGCGCCGAGCGCGTGGATTCATATTCGAGATTTTCGCTAAGCGGCTTTCTATTTCTTGCCACTCGGCCAGTGGATACAACCATAAACACGGCTCATTCAGTGCGACGGTACAAATAACCGTTCCCTGATCTTCAGACAACAGCGTATCGCGGTACTTGGTCGGTACTGCAAAACGTCCCTTATCATCCAAACTCAGTGAACTCGCGCCACGAAACATAACAAGCCTATTTTAAATTGTTTTAATCACTATTTTGCTTAACTCGATCCAGTTTGATCCACTATAAACCACTTTTTACCACAGTGCTCCAGTTTAGGGCTTGACAAGCCTTTTTGTCAAGTAATCAGACCTCCTTTAACGGCTGGCAAAGCCAGAAAAAATAAGGGCTGAAGTAAAGCGGTTGAATTAAGTGGGAAAAAAGGGAATTAATGGCGATAATTTTTTGCACGCAATTTATATAACTTTCTGTTTACAACTTTTGTTTGCTGAATAGCCAGTGAATAATTACAATTTTTGCGGCGCTATATTAGATGTGTTGGCTTTGATACTACAGCGATCTTTGCCACTGAGTTGAGCCACTTTGGCTAACTAATAATGCCTTAAAGTGCGAACAGCCGGTGCGAGCAAAGTCTCCTCACTAGCAGTCATTTTTATCCGACAAGCTGATACTAAAGGTTGTGTAAATTTTACTGATGCTGACTGCAATAGTTACCTGCCCAACACCCTACCTAAATAACAAACAAAGAATAAAACATTTAAAATCAACAGGTAATAACATATAAAAACTTGGTGTAATCATTGCTGCTGTAACCGTACCAAATAAATTTTTATCACTTATTAAGGATTGATTATGGCTACTGCAACTAATGCTAAAACAACGTCGACTAAAGCAGCTGAAGTAAAAAAACCGACAACCGAGGCCCCCTTAACTGAAAAAGCCACATCGGCCGCACACGAAGCTGTAGATGCGCTTTCAGGTAAAGCCGCCGCTGCAGAAAGTTCAGTAAGAAAAGGGGCAAGCAGCTCAGCGCAAACATTGAGTGAAAAGCAATTAATTGCGCAGCAAAAACTAGGTGAGTACAGCTCTAAAACACGGGCGCTGGCCGCTGAAAACCCACTTGCAACAGCGGGAATTGCGTTTGCTGCGGGTATGCTATTTACCGCGTTACTGCGTCGTAAGTAAATTGTGATGGATAATGCACAGACAACGGCTGCCAAGGAGGGTAGCACGCTAAATCAAGCCACTGAAGATGTTGCCCAGCAGGATGATTGGCAAATTCACGTTGCAAAGTTAATTGCCTACTCGCAACAAATTAAGGATGACTATAAGGCACAAACCCAACTTACTCAGCAAATAGCACAAGCCGAGTGGCGTTTATCAGCGAGATCATTAGCGCTGCTGATTATTTTGCTGTGTTGTTTTGCCAGTGGCTTGATTTTATTGTGGTGTGCCTTGCTAAGCGTAATAGGCTTAGGTGTGTACGAACTCACTGATTCACTGTGGTTAAGCCTAACAACAGCCATCCTACTGCAAATTGCTGCATTAGTGTGGGTATGGAGAAGTGCCAGTTATCTAGCGAGTAAAATTGGCTTTGCTAAAACAATGAATAGTTTAAAACAGTTGTTTGGAGGGGCCAATGCTAATTAAATTTTTTATTAAATCACCGCATGAAAAGCTCAATAATTTAACCCAGCAAATGCAGTTACGCAGTGAGTTGAAACGCCAACATCAGGCGGCATTTAAATACCGCTTAAAACGCTTTGCCGTGACTAAGGTTGGCCTAACTAGTGCATTTTTAGCGGGCGCAGTCATGCAAGCTTCAGATAGTAATTCAAAGTTTATTAGAAAATTTGCTTGGCTAGCTAGACTATTAACTTAACCTTAAAGTTCACTGTTCATATACCCAAGGAGTACAGCAATTAAGCTGCACTCCTTGCTATTTTATTGCTGGCGCTGCTAATTAAATATTACCAAACTCGCCATTGTGAAAATCACGAATCGCTTGTTGTATTTCGCTCTCCGTGGTCATTACAAACGGCCCCATATGAGCTATCGGTTGCTTAAGTTCATCACCCGCTAAAATTAATACCCCCGCCCCTTGCTCTGAATATAATTCAATATCACTCCCTGGCTCTAAAATTAACAATTGCTTTTCAGCTATGGTGCCACCTTCTGGAGTGGTTAGCGAACCAGTATGAATATACAGCATCACTTTTTGCTGGCTTAATGGCGCTAGTTCAATCCGCTGTTTTGCAGGTAATGTTACATCGGCTAATGCTGCATTAGCGGCCAACGTTTGCAAGCTAGAGGTTAATGTTTGCTCAGCAAACTGCCACGTTCCTGCCAATGCTTTTAGTGACACGCCATGCTCATTTGTCACCACTGGTGCTGGGTGCTCTGTAGTATCTTGATAAATTGGCGCACGCATTTTCTCTGCACTTGGCATATTGATCCAGATTTGAAAACCATGCAGCCCTTCATTAGCATCTGCCAGTGGCATTTCGCTGTGTATCACGCCTTTACCGGTACTCATCCATTGTACATCACCGGCTCTAATCGCTTTTTTATTACCCATTTGATCGCGGTGTTCAAAGCCACCTTTGATGATGTAGGTAAAGGTTTCCATACCGCGATGCGGGTGTGCCGGAAAACCACCAATATAATCATTTTTATTATCTGACTTTAATTCGTCAATCATTAAAAATGGATCTAGGTGCTTACCATCAAAACCTGGGATCCTGCTGATATTAACACCATCACCATCTTGGGTTGCCTGTGCACTTAGTTGCTTAATGACTTTCATTTCAATTGCTCCAATAAAGTAGATGGTGCTATTAAATCACATTGAAAATTTACGTATATTTGTATAATCCGTGCCATTTGTTCGTTTTAAACGAATCATAAATTAATCCCATAAAGTTTGATTACAATCAAACTAGCATACTCGTGAATAAATTATACTCGCAGTCATACTGGCCTATTTGTAAGCTGCTTGCGCAGCTTTAACATGCATTAAGGATCCATCATCTTTACCGCGTCGCTTAAACATCAACTCTACCGTTTACTTATATTACTGTGCATTCCTGGGGTTATTATCATAACCGCGGGGCTATACTTAAACCATCAGGCGGTCGTCAAACAAAGTAAAAACAGCATTGTTAATGTGGCACAGCAGCTCAGTAAACAGCAACAGCGCGAAATTAAAAACATTGCAACTGTGAGCCACTTTTTAGCAAACAAACCCTATGATCTAAGCCAACTGCCCCGCACTTGCCCCAGTTACTTTGCAGATTTTCAGCGTTTAAATAATATTGCCAATATAGGCATAGTGAATAAACAAGGCGATCTACTGTGTGCAACCAATGGCAAAATAGACCATATTAATATTGCGGATCGAGGTTATTTTAAAAATGCGATGACTCATAACAGCGCCGCAATTGGTTATTTTCAACATGATCGCAGCTGGCAAGCGCCAAGTATTAACTTTGCCGTTGCAATTATTGATAACAGTGATCAGGTGATTGGTGCACTGGTCAGCGTCATTGCCTTAGAGCAGTGGAATGTGGCACTCAATAACCTCATGCTCCCCAGTGGAGCAAGGGTAGTGATCACCGATAGTAAGCAGCTGATCTTAGCCAATTACCCCAATGACTCAACACGTTGGGGACGCCGCTTAGATGACACCGACATCACTTATACCCAACAACCACTTACACCATTTAAAAGCAGCAGTGGTAGCCAGCAAATTTTTTACCACGAGACGATTTACCGTGACCAGCAACATAATAATTTAGCTATTTATATTGCACTGCCAATTGCTGGCATTATGGCTGAGCTTGACGCTAATTTTGCTAAATTCATTGGGCTATTTTTACTGGCGTTAGGCGCATTTTCACTGCTGGCAAAAAAGCTTTTAAAGCAAAGTATTTTTAATCCGCTCAAACATTTAACACAGGCTATCGAGCGTTTAGCAAACGGGGAAATGCCAAACAACAGCGAGCAACCTGTAAGCCAAGAACTCAATCATTTATATCAACGTTTTAAAAATATGGCACACACTCGGCTACAGGCAGAAGCGAAGTTACAACTCAAGCACGATGAATTAAAAAGCTTGCTCAATGCCCTACCTGACGATTATTTAAAAATTAATCTGCAGGGTGATATTTTAAATATGAGCGATAGCTTTAAACATTTACCGCCTACAGCGCCACATTTTCATAGTCAATTAAGCTTGTCTGGGCTACTCGGTGAGCACAATGCACATCAGCTATTAACTCACTTGTATAACAAAGATGAGGGCTTTCCACTTGAACTTACGCTCAGCGACAACCAGCAAGACAAGCACCTTGAAGCACATATAAATGCCCTTTCTTGCCAACAACAATGTGTTATTTTGCTGCGTGACATTAGCAAGCGTAAAGCCAACGAAGCGGCACTGCACTTAGCCGCTTTAGTGTATGAAAATAGTAGTGAAGCCATGATAGTCACAGATGCAAATGGCATTATTTACGATGTTAACCCCGCATTCACTAAAGCCACTTTGTTTACTAAACAAGAGGTACTAGGAAAAACCACGCAAATTTTATCTTCGGGGCAGCATGATAGCGCGTTTTATCAAGCCATGTGGACTGAGTTAAGTAACAGCGGACGTTGGCAAGGCGAAATTACCAACCGCCGTAAAAATGGTGAATTGTATGATGAATGGCTCACCATAGACACAATATATGATGCACAGCGTGTAGCAACACGTCGTATCGCTATTTTTACCGATTTAACCGAAACCAAGCGCAATCGAGAGTTAATTTGGAAACAAAGTCGCTTTGATATGCTCACCGATTTACCTAATCGTTTACAACTAAGAGAGCGCTTAAATGAGTGTTTGCAGCAACCTCACAACGATAGTCAGCAATTGGTTATCATGCTACTCGACATTGATCATTTTAAAGAGGTAAATGACAGTTTAGGGCATAGTTTTGGTGATGAACTGCTTAAAATTGTCGCTCAACGAATTGCGCAACAAGCATATAACGCAGAGCTCGTTGCCCGTATTGGCTCAGATGAGTTTGTTATCGTATTCCATTGCGCTGATAACATTGCACAACTAAAGCAGCAAGCAAATACGCTATTACGCGCACTTTCCGCAGTTATTGTAATTAATGACGAGAAACTCTTTATGAGTGCCAGTATCGGCATTGCCTGTGCTCCCAGTGATGCAAATAACACGGAGCAGTTATTGAAAGCAGCGGATCAAGCAATGCATAA
>NZ_JBFJHD010000096.1:0-11448 GCF_041613455.1 Pseudoalteromonas sp.
CGCGACCTTCTAACTTAATGACTAAAGTGGCCTATATTCAATGGTGGTTTGATAAACACAGTAAATAGTAAAACAAGTGATTGATTAATATTTTTAAGCCACTGTTAACAGTGGCTTTTTACTTTAGGAGTAACTGTAAAGGGGGTTTACAGTTGTGGCTGCTTGGCATCATGCTTATCATCACCTAACCTAGGTGTAACCCGCCCTGCAACTCACTTTTTGCTAGCTTTAAGCGCTTAAAGCATCGTACTAGGTTACAGCTGCAGCGTTGTGCAGCAGTTATAGTCGTCGAGCTGTATCAATTACTCAGTGCGTGAGTGCCTTGTCACCTTAGCCATTAAACGCGCAATGTCAAACAACGCCAAACCAACTAAACCCCTCGCCTTGTATAGTCCACTTTAACTATATACGCCTTTATTCAAATAAAGCAATCAAGAGCTGCAGCCATCTAAACGCTGGCTAATAAGCAAACAAAGCTTAAAACCCAGTTAGGTATCGGACTTAGGCTTTTTTCAGTTAGTAAAATTTCGGTTTATAACCACAAAACCGCTGCGAGTTAGTAAAAAACCGCTTTGCGCTAGTGTTTATAGGGCTTTAGTTAGTAAAAAAGTGTTTTGTGCACACGCTAGGTTAGTAAAAAATCGGTTTATTAACCTCAAATCGCTCGCAGAAAAACACACAATCAAGCACTTACGGTGTAATTTCTCGGCAGCAAAAGCAATTTAAAGCCTATTTGGATAAAATAATGGGCTTTACAGTGAGCTTAGTTAAATGCTGATCTCTGTTTCGTTAAGCTAGTTAAATGCTGATCCCTGTTTTCGCTAAGCTAGTTAAATACTGATCTGTCATGGTTTAATATTTATATAGCGACATAAAAAAAGGGCCTTACGGCCCTTTACACATTACTATCTAGTTGCATCAGAATTGGTTCATGGTGTTATCTTCACCACCGGCTTTTAGCGCGTTTTCACCGGAAAAGTACTCTTTATGAGTGTCGCCAATGTTTGAACCCGCTAGGTCTTGGTGTTTAACCGACGCTTGTTCACGACGAATTTCTTGACGTTGTACATCGCGTACATAAGCCAACATACCTAGGTCGCCAAAGTAGCCTTCCGACAAAATATCGGTGCTCAACGCCGCAGTGTGATAAGTCGGTAAGGTGATTAAGTGATGGAAAATACCCGCTTCACGTGCGCCATCACGTTGGAAGTTTTGGACTAACACATCGGCTGCTGCAGCAAGTTCCGTGGCATCCATTTCTGGCGCCATCAGTGCTTTGTTATCATCAAGGCTTGGGTATGCGCTAAGGTCACGGCCTTCTTCCTGCCACTGCTGATACACTTGCTCACGGAATTTAAGTGTCCAGTTAAACGATGGTGAGTTGTTGTAAACCAGCTTAGCATTAGGCACTTGCTGTTTAACACGATTAACTAACTCGGCAATTTGTTTCACATGCGGTTTTTCTGTTTCAATCCACAGTAAATCTGCTCCCGATTGCAGGCTCGTCACACAGTCAAGCACAACACGATCTTTCTCTGTGCCTGCGCGGAACTGGTATAAACCATTTTCAAGACGCGTTGGCTTACACAGCTTGCCATTCAGCTTCATTGCCGTGTCGCCTTCGTTTAAATCATCGACCCCGTTAATAGGCGTTGTTTCTAAAAATGCGTTGTACTGACTAGCCAGATCGCCAGGCTGTTTCGACACCGGCACTTTTTGCGTAAGACTCGCACCGAGTGAATCGGTACGCGCAACAATAATACCGTTATCAATACCTAGTTCAAGAAAGGCATAACGCACCGCGTTAATTTTTGCTAAAAAGTCTTCATGGGGTACGGTTACTTTACCCGCCTGATGACCACATTGCTTTGCATCAGACACTTGGTTTTCGATTTGAATCGCACAGGCGCCCGCTTCAATCATTTTTTTAGCCAATAAATAAGTGGCTTCTTCGTTACCAAAACCGGCATCAATATCGGCAATAATCGGCACTACGTGGGTTTCAAAGTTATCAATTTTATTCAGCACGGCTTGTACATCGCCACCATTGGCTTTGGCTTCGTCGAGCTCATTAAATAAATGGTCTAGCTCACGGGCATCGGCTTGTTTTAAGAAGGTATAAATTTCTTCGATGAGCGCAGGCACCGAGGTTTTTTCGTGCATACTTTGATCCGGTAACGGGCCAAATTCAGAGCGCAGTGCAGCAACCATCCAGCCGCTTAAGTAGACATAGCTGCGTTTGGTGGTTTTTTGGTGACGCTTAATCGCCATCATCATTTGCTGTGCCGTAAAACCATGCCAACAACCTAATGACTGGGTGTACTGGCTGGTATCTGCGTCGTATGCGGCCATATCTGCACGCATAATATCAGCGGTGAATTGCGCAATGTCTACTCCAGTACGAAAGCGATTTTGTAACCGCATGCGTGTGGCATATTCTGGATTAATGGTGTTCCACGCACTGCCTGCTTGTTTGCAAAGTGTGGTTAGAGTATCTGTTTCGCTTTTATAGGTTGTCATAATTAAAGTCCTTCGAACGGGTAAATTATTATAGTGTTGTGAGAGTGGCTGCGTTTTTAACTGTGTAGCACAGCGCTTAATTCAACATTAGGCCTATTTTTTAGATTTAGTAAATTTATAGTTATTATTACCGCTATACATACTATGAATACACAAAACACCCTCAACCCGCCTTTTTTGCGTTATGGTTGTACCACGCAGATAAAAATTTACACACCGCGACCGTTTAAGGATTGTTACCATGACCCATACTCTCACCCACTCAGGACTCAGCGTTGATAGCCAACTTGCTGACTTTGTTCGCACCCAATTATTGCCCGGCACTCACTTAACAGAGCAGCAATTTTGGCAACGCTTTGCCCATATAGTGCATACTTTAACGCCGCTTAACACGGCACTGTTGGCTAAACGAGAGCAGCTACAACAACAAATTGATGACTATCACTTAAGCAATAAAAGTTGGAATAACGCGCAGTACCATGCTTTTTTAACCGACATCGGTTATCTGGTTGATGAACCAGAAAACTTTAGTATTGAAACAGACAATGTTGAACCCGAAATAGCACAAACCGCCGGCCCGCAGTTAGTAGTCCCGGTAAGTAATGCACGCTTTGCTCTTAATGCTGCCAACGCCCGTTGGGGCTCGCTATACGACGCCCTATATGGCACCGATGTAATCAGCGAAGAAGACGGCGCCGAAAAAGGCCAACGCTATAACCCAGTGCGGGGCTTTAAGGTGATGGCCTACGCTAGGCAGTTTTTAGATAAAGCCTTACCACTGGAAAATGGCTCGCACATAGAAAGCACTAACTACTCAGTGGTAAATGGCGCATTAATCATTACCCTGCGCGACAGCTCGCAAACAACATTAAAAAACCCTGAGCAACTCGTTGGCTATCAAGGCGAAGCGCAAAACCCAAGCACGCTATTATTAAAAAATAATGGCTTACATATAGAGCTGCAAATCGATCATCACCACCCGATTGGCCAAGCTGATAAAGCGGGCTTAAAAGATGTGGTACTAGAAGCGGCGTTAACCACCATTATGGACTGCGAAGACTCTGTGGCGGCGGTTGATGCCGAAGATAAAGTGCAAGTGTATAAAAACTGGTTAGGCTTAATGCAAGGCAATTTAGTGGAGTCGTTTCAAAAAGGCGATAACCTAATAGAGCGTACGTTGCAAGCAGATCGTCACTACACCGCGCTAAACGGCGAAACGTTAACCTTAAAAGGCCGTAGCATGATGTTTGTGCGCAATGTCGGACATTTAATGACCAACCCTGCGATCACCGATGCAAGCGGTAACGACGTGTATGAAGGCATTATGGATGCGATGTTTACCGCCACCGCTGCCCTGCACGACTTAAACGGCCAAAGTCAGGTGAAAAATTCAACCGCACAAAGCATTAATATTGTTAAGCCAAAAATGCATGGCCCGGAAGAAGTGGCCTTTACTAATACGCTATTTAGCATGGTTGAAGACGCGCTGGATTTAGCCAAGAACACCCTAAAAATGGGCATTATGGATGAAGAGCGCCGTACCTCAGCTAACTTAAAAGCCTGTATTTACGCGGCTAAACAGCGCGTGGTGTTTATTAATACCGGCTTTTTAGATAGAACCGGTGATGAAATTCATACCTCGATGCACGCCGGGGTAGTGCTACCAAAAGCGGCAATAAAAGCACAGCCGTGGATCAGCGCTTATGAAGACCGCAACGTCGATATAGGCCTAGCCTGTGGGTTAAGTCATAAAGCGCAAATAGGTAAAGGCATGTGGGCAATGCCCGATAAAATGGCGTTAATGATGCAACAAAAGCAGGCTCATCCTGAGTCGGGCGCCAATACCGCCTGGGTGCCCTCCCCGACGGCAGCCACTTTACATGCGATACACTATCACGATGTTGATGTATTTGCCGTACAACAACAGCTAGCAGAGCGCGCCACAGCAAGTTTAACCACCTTGCTCACCCCGCCCTTAATGGAGCAGCCCGAGCAACTCAGTAAAGAAGATATTCAAACCGAGCTGGAAAATAACGCACAAGGTATTTTAGGCTATGTAGTACGCTGGGTTGAACAAGGTATTGGTTGCTCTAAAGTGCCCGACATTAACCACATTGGCTTAATGGAAGACAGGGCCACGTTACGTATTTCTAGCCAGCATATGGCAAATTGGTTGCGTCATGGTATTTGCAGCGAGCAACAAATTAACACTACCATGGCCAAAATGGCTAAAGTGGTCGATGGCCAAAACGAGCACGACAGCGCATATCAGCCTATGGCCACAAACGCAGAAACCCTTGCCAATAGTGTTGCGTATCAAGCGGCATTGGCTTTAGTACTAGAGGGGACTAAACAACCCAGTGGCTATACTGAGCCATTATTACATCGCTATCGCTTAAAATTTAAAGCGCAGCAAGGTCAATAACAGCGTAATACGCAAAACTTAAATGATAAAAACCAGCCTACGGGCTGGTTTTTGGTTATTATCCACGCATAACGGCCGCTATTGATAACTTAGCTGAATGGCTAACATTCACCACCCTCGCCATAATAAACAGTGTAATGAATGTTAACCGCAAAAAAGCGCGTTTTGCCTACACAAAGCGCGCTTTTTTGTTGTTTTCTTCTTGCTCAGTACAACTAGTTTTTTACAATAGCATTATGATATACGTTTTGTACGTCGTCGCAGTCTTCTAGCATAGCGATAAACTTATCGAAATTAGCAATTACTTCTTCATCGCTTATCTCAATATGCACTTGTGGTACAAAGGTAATTTCATCTACTTCAAAATTAATGTCTGCAAATGCGTCTTCCAATGCCGTTTTCGCTTTAAAATACTCGGTATGCGGCGCAAATACCGATATTTTACCGTCTTCAGCTTCCACATCGGTGACGTCTACATCGGCCATCATTAGCGCTTCTAGCACAACTTCGTCATCGTCACCGGCAAAACCCAGCACGGCTAAATGATCAAACATATGCGCAACACAGCCCGGCGTACCTATTTTAGAGTCTGTTTTGGTAAACGGTAAACGCACATCTTTAATGGTACGATTTGGGTTGTCGGTTAAACAATCAACTATCACCATGCAGTTACCTGGGCCGTACCCTTCGTAGCGTGCCGTGGCGTAGTCTTCCCCTGCCCCACCGGCTGCTTTTTCAATTGCTTTTTCGATTACGTGAGCGGGGACTTGATCTTTTTTAGCGCGTTCAATTAAACGACGCAAGCTTTGGTTCACATCTGGGTCGGGTTCGCCATTTTTAGCTGCAACGTAAATTTCTTTACCGTATTTTGAATTTACTTTAGTTTTTGCGTTAGCTGTTTTAGCCATCGAACTTTTACGGACTTCAAATGCTCTGCCCATCTTATGCCTCTAATGAATGCGTTAAACTTAAGCCATTTTACCAATTGAAAACGTATTGGGCTAGGGGCTGTTGCGCTTTAAGGTAGGAGTGGGTAAATTTTATCTACGCGGCACAGCTTGCGTCATTATCAGCACGAAGAGGAAGCGCTACTAAGGCTTATGATAAAAGCAATAGCCCGCTACAAAACTACGCCAGCAGTTTAATATTAGGGTAATTGGTTGGCTAAAAAGTAAAATAAAGCGCCATTTAACATAACGCTAATTTTTGTGTATTACTGTCTATTAAGCTCACTAACTGATTAAAGTCATGTAATAAATAATCGGCCTGATCGGCATAACTAGGCACTTCCCCCGGCGCGTATAAACAGGCGCGCATGTTGGCATTATGTGCCGCTTGAATATCATATAAAAAATCACCAACGTACAATAAATTAGCAGGGCTAATATTCCAGCTACTGGCAATTACGTTTAACGCACTGGGATCGGGTTTTGCTGGCGCGTCACTACGGGTTAGCACCATATCAATCGGCAGTGGGTTGTTTCTTAACTTAATAGCTGCCGCTTTATCAAAGTTGCGGGTGACAATCGCCATGGGAATGTTTTTCGCTTTAAGTAACTGCACCGCATTATGTACACCGGGCAATAATTGCGCATGCTGCGCATCCTGCATCTCATGTTGATGCACAATATTCATCGCTTCTTCGCGCATATACGGTGACGGCAGCTGGGCAATATAATCCAGTAAGTCTTGCTCGCACGGGCAGCCTATTTGTTGTTTTATTAATGAAAAATCTAATTCTGATGAGACTAACGTGCCGTCTAAATCAAAAATCACACCTTTAATTGCTTCACTCTGCATTTGCTCTCTTTCCTTGACATGACGATACAGTGTAGCGGCACCTAGTTAACGACTCACAGATACCAACCGGCAATAGTACTAAAAACATAACATCAACCCACTTAGCGACTACCCAAAACCTTTAATACAATTGCTGTAAATTACCCACTTAGACAAAGCTAAGTAGACTATATTAACGTAATTAAACAGTAAGTCGATCACAAAAGCATAGGCGTTATATAACAACCCCGCCGACATTAATTACAGGCGGGGTTGCAGGGGGTTACATGGGTTCGAAACGCGCCTCAAGCCAAGTGTCATCTTGGCTAAAGTGTAAGGTTTTAATTTTTCCTTTGCCTTCCACGTTCACCATGTTTACTTGCGCCGGCCATAAGTCGCGCAACGCTCCGTTACTCATTTTAATGCCGGCTATATCTGCGGGGATGGGGGCTTCTTGGTAAACCCAAAAAAACTTGCCATCCACTTGGGCACCCACAAAGTTAAGCGCTAACGGGCTACCGTCTAGCGTTGTTAGTGCCACATGCGACTCTACGTATTTAGCAAAGCGTTGTTGATCCTGTTTATTACTAATAATATCAATCTTGCCATTAAATAACGTCGCGACAGCGTGCTCGGTATCGTGCAAATAAAAGCGGTGCATCAGCTCTATATTATTAGTGCGTTGGTTAAACAACACCGTTGTAACCGATGACTTAAGTTGATGCGCCATCGCGGAGGATGCCACTAACACACACACAATAATAAGCCATACGCGCATTATTGCTGCTCCTCTGTGTTAGCTTTTTCGCCGTCTTTAGGGTCATCTTGCTTAAGTTCGGTTTTAATATCTTGCATGATATCGCGACTGACTTTAGCTTTGCTTTTTTTCTTTTTAAAGACTTCAATACGTGAAGGAATAATACGTCGCGGGTAATTATTATTTTCAATATCGACATCGGCCGTTTCCCAGCGCGGATCAATCGATACCGATTGCAGTGGCTTATCTTTATCGGTAATAATCAGCTTTTGCACTTGTTTATGGTTACGACGCCATATTTCTGCCGGAAGGTAACGGTCTTCTTTACTGCCGTCTGCATACGTGAGCTCTAACAAGATAGGCATCACCAAACCACCTAGATTAGAAAACTCCATCACATAGTAGTTTTTGTCTTCTTTGAGTGCGCGTTCTAGCGTTTTTCGCTCCCAGGGCTCTAAGCCTTTAATAAATTTTTGGTAGGCGTTACGCTCTTTATTGGTCACGGTAAAGCGGTCGTTTTCGTCATAAAAGTCTGTGACATCGGGGTTTTTCTCTACCCAAGTCTGTTTGCCTGCTGCGCGGTTACGTGCGACAAATAATGAGGTTGGCTTATTAGCTTCAATATCGCGCAAGCGGCTAAAATCGATATCCGGATTTTTCGTATCTAACCGCAGTTGGTATACTTTGTCTAACGCAATATCGACATGATCTGTGCTGTAAAACCAACCACGCCAAAACCAATCTAAATCAACCCCCGAGGCTTCTTCCATAGTACGGAAAAAATCAGCGGGAGTAGGGCGCTTATATTTCCAGCGCTGGGCATATTCTTTAAAGGCAAAATCAAATAACTCACGGCCTAAAATCACCTCACGCAAAATATTCAGTGCCGCAGCAGGCTTAGTATAAGCGTTAGGTCCTAAGCGTAATACGCTGTCTGATTGGGTCATGATAGGTACTTGCACTTCTGACTTCATATAGGCCACAATATCGCGTGGCTCAACCCCCCATGGAATACTTGGATCCCACTCGCGCCCAGCTACACCATCTAAAAAGCTATTTAACCCTTCGTCCATCCAGGTCCATTGGCGCTCATCTGAATTAACGATCATTGGAAAATAAATATGCCCCACTTCGTGGATCACTACGCCAATTAAAAAGCGCTTTTCGGCTTGCGAGTAAGTACGCGAGCCATCGTCTTGCAGCTTGGTGCGAGGGCCATTAAAGGTAATCATCGGGTATTCCATGCCACCCACAGGGCCGTTTACCGACTGCGCCGTAGGGTAGGG
Organism: Pseudoalteromonas sp.; assembly: GCF_041613455.1. Taxonomy (GTDB): domain Bacteria; phylum Pseudomonadota; class Gammaproteobacteria; order Enterobacterales; family Alteromonadaceae; genus Pseudoalteromonas. The sequence continues at coordinate 8,768 of NZ_JBFJHD010000096.1, forward strand.
GTAATCAAATGAATACTGTGAATACACTTCCATGGTATGAATAACCGCTTCGGTGGAGTACTTTTTCCATAAATCGCCACCTTCTTTCGGGTAAAACGACATAGCCATCACTAACGGTTGTTCGTCACCGCCTTGCTGGTAGCCTTTGGCATCCCAAATAAATTTACGTGACGATGCCCACGCAAAGTCGCGCACGTTATCGGCTTTAAAGTGCCATGTTTTGCTGCTCGTTGTGCGCGATTTTTCGTTTTCTAGTGCTTCTTGTTCGGTCACAATAAACACGGGGCGCTTTGCGGTTTCAGCTTGTTTTAAACGCGAGCGTTGAGTGCGGGTTAATACGCTACTGGCGTTATCAAGCTCTCCGGTTGCCGCTACGATATGATCGCTAGGAACGGTAATTTCAACATCGTAATCACCAAACTCTAAGGTAAACTCGCCGCTGCCTAAAAAGGCCTTATTAGTCCATGCTTCGTAATCGGTATACGCAGCTAAACGCGGAAACCACTGCGCCACTAAAAATATATCATTGCCGTCTTTTTCAAAGTGCTCATAACCAGCACGCGCGCCTACGGCATCTTCTTCTACCAAGTTAAACGCAAAGTTCATACTAAACTCTGCTTCTTTACCCGGCTTTAATGGCTCGTTTAAATCAATACGCATCAGCGTATCTACCACAGTAACACGCAATGCTTTACCTGCATCATCAACTACATTACTGATGCTATAGCCCAGTTCATGGTCACTAAGGAATTGTTGGCGGCGTAGCTGTCCTAAACTTAATTTTGCGGGCTTGTCGGCGGGTAAGCTTTTTAGGCTGCTGTTGAAAGTTTGGCTCGCTTCTGCCAGCGAATCATTTTTAAAAATATTTTGATCTAACTGTAACCATAAATATTTTAACGTATGCGGCGAGTTATTTTTATAGGCTATTTTTTGGCTTCCCGTTATACGTCGTTTAGCTTCATCTAGCTGCACATCAATATCGTAATTAACGCGCTGTTGCCAATAGCGTTCACCCGGCTCACCGGCGGCACTACGATATACATTAGCAGTCGGCAATACTTCATCGAGCTGGCGGAACTTATCCTCATAACTGCCTTTAGTTTGCTGCACAGCAGACGCTGAAGCGGCGCTTGAAATGAGCAGCGGTAATAACGCAGCAGCAAGTGTAATGATGGTTTTTTTCATTATCTATCCTGAGATTTAATCGTGAACGCACTGTGACAAAATTGCCGATTTGGTTCAATTAATTAGCGATAAAGTGTTACTTTTTCAGGCTAGTATTCACTATTTTTTTACATCTAGTGGGATTGATAACATCAGCCGATAAGCGATGCTCCGTTAAAAACTGTAAAGGGGGTTTACAATAAAGACAGCGAAACACACAGAAAACGGACGCATATACGGCCAAATATAAGCAATCTATAGCGAGTAATACTGGGCTATTTTTAGCCGAAAATGGCTTTGTAGCTGGTTATTTGGCGATTAACTTAGTCCCTTTGTATGAGAAAGCAGCAATAGTGAAGTTTAAGGTTGATCTTTGTCTGCGTTTATACTTAGAATCGGCCACTTTTTTCATTTGAGAGTAATTTTTTACTTTTATTTTCAGATACGTTTATTATTATTTAGTAGTAAAAGTGTGGTGGTGTATGGATTTTTATGTTCTAAAAAAGCAGCAAAAACTAATTGCTATTCCTGCAGATGCTCAAAACTGTAAACAATATATTAACTCGGGTTATCTTTACATTGATAAAGTGGCTGCTTGTAACGAAGAGAATGCATTAGCCACGTTACAAGCAAAAAATAATAAAGCGTTTAAGTTCACCCTTGCCATGGTGATTTTAGCTTTACCGGTAGTGTATGCTGGATGGTATAGCTTAGGATAGCATTAACCCCCACTGACCCTATTAAGAAACAGCGATAAAGTTGCATCTTAAATTACCTTGGGTATATTGGCGCTCTTATGATTTTTTAAGAGCGCTTGATGAAAATTCTTCACACCTCAGACTGGCACCTTGGCCAACAATTTTATGAGCATGACCGCCGCAACGAACACGCCGCTTTTTTCGCTTGGTTGTTAACCACCCTGGTTGAGCAACAGATTGATTTACTCCTGGTTGCCGGCGATATTTATCATACAGCGACGCCCAGCGCGAGCGCCGAAAATCAACTTTATCAGTTTATTAAAGAAGCAAAAAAACGCTGCCCACAATTACATATAGTGATCACTGCCGGTAACCACGATTCAGCAAACCGCATTTTAGCCGCGCAACCGCTACTGGCACAGTTCGATACTCATGTAGTAGGGCGCTTTGATGCAGCGAGCCCCAGCGACGTGGTACTCACGATTAACACTAACAACAAACGCGCTGTGATTGTTGCCATGCCATTTTTACGCAGCAGCGATGTAAGTCCCCTTAGCCAAACAGAAAACGGCCCTAGCTACGCACAGGGCGTTAAAAAGGCATATGAATTTGCCCTTGAGCATGCGGCTAAGTTACAAAGTGAACATAGCCCGTTAATTGTTATGGGTCACTTACATGCCAAAGGCGGTAACATTTCCAGTGATTCAGAGCGTAACTTAGTGATTGGTGGTGAAGAAGCGATTGCCGCGAAGGTGTTTGGCGAACACGCTCACTATGTTGCTTTAGGGCATTTACATAAAGCGCAGCAGGTCGCTAAAA
>NZ_JBFJHD010000097.1:0-11442 GCF_041613455.1 Pseudoalteromonas sp.
AAATTGCGCGGCTAAATAAACCGGTAATGCCACCACAAACCACACATCGCGTGCTGCAAATAAGCATAACCGCGCCGCACTGAGTAAGTTAATAGCTGCCGATTTAGAAAACAGTTCGGTGAATTTGGGCTTATTTTTAGCTTTGCCAATATCACCTTGTAAAAACACTAAACTTGTAAGCCAAGCAAGCGCTAATAACGCGATTAACGCCGTTAATGCTCCTACAAAACCAAACAGCGTCAATAATACCCCGCCTAAAAAGAAGCCCACCCCTTTTAATGCATTTTTAGAGCCGGTTAGGCGGGCAATCCATTTATACAGTTGCTGGTGTCCTTGCTGATCGTTGGGTACTAAATATTTAATCGCGCTTTTGGCACTCATTTTATTCAGGTCTTTGGCGATACCACTGAGCGCCTGCGCGGCCATCACATAGCTAACCGTTAACCAATCGGCGGGGAAACACAGCATAGCTAACGCAAGCAATTGCAGCCCCAAACCTATATTCATGGTTTTATTTAAACCAAAATGGGCACCGAGCCAGCCGCCCACTAAATTTGTGATCACGCCAAACACTTCGTAAAACACAAACAGCATGGCAATGGCTAATGCCTCATAGCCTAACTGATGAAAGTGCAGCACCACCAACATGCGCAGTGCGCCATCCGTTAAGGTAAAGGCCCAATAATTACCAGTAATGATTAAATATTGCTTTATCGCGCTGGGTAAGCTGGCGAGTTGCGAAAACATGATTAAAACCCTTAAAAACTATGTTAAACCAAGTCGCTTTGCGCCACTTTTAGCATCAGCTCGGCGGTACGATTAGCATAACCCCACTCGTTATCGTACCAAGCATACAATTTAAGCTGGGTGTTATTGATCACCATGGTCGACAGTGCATCAATAATACTGCTACGCGGATCGGTTTTATAATCAATAGACACCAACGGCTTTTCCTCATAACCCAAAATGCCGTTAAGCTCATTGTGGGCGGCGTGCTCAAACCAACCATTCACTTCATCTTCGGTTACAGCGCGCTCCAATTCAAACACACAATCGGTGATCGAGGCGTTGGTTAGCGGTACGCGCACCGCGTGGCCATTTAGCTTGCCTTTAAGCTCAGGAAATATATGCGTGATCGCGGTAGCACTGCCGGTTGTGGTCGGTATTAAGCTGGTGCCACACGAACGAGCGCGACGTAAATCTTTATGCGGGGCATCAATAATGGTTTGCGTATTGGTGATATCGTGAATAGTGGTGATAGAGCCGTGTTTTATACCAACCTTCTCTTGTAGCACTTTAACGACTGGTGCTAAACAATTAGTGGTACATGACGCGGCGGTAACTATTTTATGTATATCCGGATTGTAAAGATGATCGTTCACCCCTAATACAATATTTAAAATACCCGGCTCTTTTACCGGTGCGGTCACCACCACACGCTTAACCCCTTGTGCTAAATAAGCATTTAACAGCGCGGTGGTTTTCATAACCCCACTGGCTTCAATAACCACATCGCAGTCAGACCAATCGGTGTCGTCAATGCTGCTATTATTACTCACCGTGATGGTATGTTTAGCGACGGTGATGGTATTGCCACTGGTATTCACTTGGTGAGCTAAGCGCCCATGTACCGAGTCAAACTCTAACAAATGGCCGTGCGTTTTAGCATCGCCCGCCACATCGTTTATTTTAATAAACTCTACATTTGGCCAGTCAATGGCTGCACGTAAGGTTAAACGCCCCATACGGCCAAAGCCGTTAATACCTACTTTAATAGTCATAATAATTACTCTTTATAATAATGTTATTTAACAACAACTTGCTTTACGCTCTGGGCGGTTACCCATGGCATTGAGCCGGTTTAGATCGTCGTTATAATATGGGCGGTTAGCGGTTAGCGTGTGGCTAATCGCCGTGAGAGCCCAATCTGGTAATGCTTTATTAATACTGTAGTACACCCACTGATTTTGCTTACGATCGGTTAATAAACCACATTGGCGCAGTTGCGCTAAATGGCGCGACACTTTGGGCTGACTCAGTGCCAATGCAGCAACCAGTTCGCAAACACACAACTCTTGCTGATCAGCGATAAGCAGTATCGCCTTTAAACGTGTATCGTCTGCTAAGCATTTATAAAATTGCAGGGGGTTGAGTTGTTCCATAGCGTCCTCGTATCGTTAATAGCTACACAATAAAACAAAAAGTTAATATATGAAATAGTGAATATACGATTTTTCGTATATTCACTTTAATGGCCGCAAAAACAAAAAAGCACACAAGATTATTGTGTGCTTTTTAACTCTGAGTGGCTGCTGTTATTAAATAACCGACAGCTCAACGGTAATATTACCGCGTGTTGCATTTGAATAAGGGAATACTAAGTGCGCTTTATCGACCAGTGTTTGTGCTTGCGCTTTATCCATATCACCCAACGATACTGCAAGCTTTACCGCAATACCAAAACCACCGTCAATAGCACCAATAAAACAAGCAGCGTAACCTGCGGCAAATAATTGCTTAGGATTAGTGCCGCTGCCATCATCGCCACCTAATCCTTTCGGGGTTGATAAATTAACATTTAAGCGACCATCATCCGATTTAGCAACCCCTTCGCGACCCCGTTGCGGTGGCTTTTGCCGTGTAAGCCACATTTTGTAATTCATTATCTGCTCCAAAATTTAAAATCGCTTTAAAGGAGAGGTCATGCCATTTGCACACTTAAAGTTAAAAAACCAGTTATGCCATCGATTATATAGGGCATCAAACAGTGTGGCTCGCGCCTATCGCGAACCTTTAGCCGCACTTGATTTAACCTACCACAATATTTAGTGATGATGGCATTATGGGAAGACGATCAGATAAGTATTGCTACATTAATCAATAAAACCAGTATAGACGCTGGGGCGCTGACGCAAATATTAAAAACATGACTGACAAGTCACTCATTACTGTGCTCACTGCTGCGCACGACAAACGCCAACGCGTAGTAAAGCCTACCCAGCATGGTGAAGCACTACAGCACCAAGCCAGTACTATTCCTGAACAAGTATTTTGTCAATTTAACAAATTGGATGCCAACCAAGCGCAGCAACTGATGCAGCTGCTCGACTTAGTGGTGAACGACAGTGCTAATTAATTAGCTCCCCCTTGTGATTAAAACAGTGCAGCGCGATTAAAGCACTCACCATGGCAGTGCAGACTCTTTATTTACCGGAAAAATAAAAACATAATCCACTGATTTTTAATAACATTTAATATTGGCATAGTTCTTCCTTTAACCTTATGTGTTTCATGCTAAAGTTAAGGATAAATTATGTTTAACCTCTACCATACCCTGTATTTATTATGGCGTTTAGATATCAGTATCTGGCAAGTCAATGAGCCCACTAACCCGCATACCACGGCCGACAAAGAGCGTATCTGCAAGCAATAAACTGTGTCACTGCGCTGCCTTTGCAAGCGCGGCTATTGCGGTGTATGGTTAAATACTGTTAAACATTTTAGTGGAATATTATGGCTGCCTTAGAAGTGAATTTTGATGGACTAGTAGGCCCTACACACAACTATGCGGGGTTATCGTATGGTAATGTGGCTTCTTTAAATAACGCGGCCAGCTTTTCCAACCCATTACAGGCCGTGTTACAAGGCCTTGAAAAAATGAAAGCGATGCACGATAAAGGCCTAACGCAAGGGGTGTTTGCCCCGCATGCTCGCCCTGATCTTAATGTGCTGCGCCGCTTAGGCTTTTCTGGCAACGACGCGCAACTGATCACTAAAGCATTTAATGCCGACCCTATTTTATTGCGTGCCTGCTATTCGGCCTCGGCCATGTGGACCGCGAACGCTGCAACCGTGTCGCCATCCCCCGATACCCACGATGCTAAAGTTCACTTTACCGCCGCAAATTTAAATAATAAGTTTCATCGCTCATTAGAGCCTGCTACCACCACGCGTTTACTCAAGGCTATGTTTAACAACTCACAGCATTTTGTGCACCATCAGCACTTACCCGAGCAAGGCTTTTTTGGTGACGAAGGTGCTGCAAACCATACCCGCTTTTGCGATAGTCATGGCAGTGAAGGTCTTGAAATGTTTGTCTTTGGTGCCAGTGCGTTTAACAGTCATTTACCCAAGCCCCGTAAATACCCCGCAAGGCAAACCTTAGAAGCCTCTGAAGCAATTTGCCGCTTGCACAACTTAAAAGACGCCAGCCAAATTATACTGCAGCAAAATCCTGAGGTGATTGACCAAGGCGTATTTCATAACGATGTTATTGCGGTAGGCAATGCCAACGTCCTGCTGTGTCACCAACAAGCATTTTTAAATCAACGCCAAGCACTGCAAGATATTCGCGATGCCTATATTGGCAGTAAACAGTTTTATATTATTGAAGTCCCTAGCAATAGAGTGACCATTCAAGACGCTGTAACCAGTTACTTATTTAACAGCCAATTAGTTAGCTTAAATGACGGATCAATGTTGCTAGTTGCACCACAAGAGTGTCAACGCAACAGTACGGTAAACGCCTATATTGAAGACATGCTGCTGGCCGATAACCCGGTAAATCAGGTGCAGTTTTTTGATTTACGCCAAAGTATGCAAAACGGTGGCGGCCCAGCTTGCTTGCGTTTACGGGTTGCATTAAGCGAGCAAGAGCTCTCAGCGGTGAATCCTGAGGTTATTTTAACCGACGCCAAGTACGCACAACTGGTTGCTTGGGCTAAGCAACATTACCGCGACAGATTAGCGGCTAACGACTTTGCCGACGCAGCGTTACTGCGCGAAAGTTATCACGCTTTAGATGAGCTGACACAACTGTTAAATTTAGGCTCAGTGTACGACTTTCAGTTAGAAGGCTAAGCACTTACGCTAAATAAGCACACATAAGACAACAAAAAATAGCGAGCCTTAGCTCGCTATTTTTATTGATGCTGATACGGCTGCTATTACTCTACTTTTGCCGTGTCTTTATTCACTGTAATGCTGCTCGCTAACGACTCGGGTAAGTGTAACGTACGCTGTGGAAAAGGTATGGTAAGCCCCGCTTGTTCAATCGACTCTTTGACGCGCTTATTAAGATCCCACAAGGTTTGCCAATAATCGCCATTCACTGTCCAGGCGCGTAATTGCAGGTTTACCGAGCTTTCGGCTATCGATACCACCATCACTTTTGGTGCCGGATCGGCTAATAAGCGACTCTCTGAGCTAGCTATTTCTTTAAGTACATTGAGGCCATCATCAATTGAGTCGCTATAGGCAATGCCCACCACAATGTCCATGCGCCGTTTGCCATTACGGGTAAAGTTTTTAATATTGCCGCCCCATATTTTACCATTAGGGCACGCGATATACAGGCCATCGCTGGTTTTAAAAATGGTGGTAAACAGGTTTATTTCGCTCACAGTACCCGATGTGCCACTGGCATCAACAAAATCACCCACCTTAAACGGGCGCAGAATTAATAACATTATCCCTGAAGCAATATTACTCAGTGTGCTTTTTAGCGCTAAGCCAATCGCTAATCCGGCCGCCGCCATAAGCGCAACTAAACTGGCGGTATTAACACCAAAAATATCTAAAATAAATAACGCCGCAATAATATACACCAGGTAACTCGCAAGGCGAGATACGATAGGTAATAGCGTATCATCTAACTTATTAAGAGGCGATTTAGAGCCATTAATCGCCCTTTTAACAGCCCGAGCAATAACCGCGCCGGCAATTAAAATAACGATGGCTAACACCACTTTGTAGCTTAAAGTGATGATAGTTTCAGAATGATTTTGCCAAAATACTAACAACTTATCTTTCACGTTTTAATTCCAATAAATAATTGCTGTATTACAGCTAAAGTTTAACACCACTATGGTATTGGTTGAAATGGCGCGATTTTATAGCATAAATTATATAAAGCCACACATTTTATAACTTTGTTTTATTTAAAAATAAATCAAATACAATCAATGATATAAACTAAAAAACACGCTCTTGAAAAAAGTTTTTCGCTACTCTTTAGTATAAGCTCGTGTTTAACACTAATCAGGGAAGCACTATTCAATGTGAGTTAATCTTTTGCTGCTAAGGTAATATTTCAACTGACCAACTATATTTACTCAACGTCATACATGTTGAGTTATTGATTTAGGAGATAATTATGTCCTCAGCAAAAGTAATTTTAATCACCGGTGCATCCAGCGGCATCGGCGAAGCTACTGCAAAAACCTTAGTGGCACAGGGTCATCACGTTATTTTAACCGCACGTAACGAAGAAAAGTTAAAGCAGCTTGTTAATGAGCTAGGCAAAGACAATGCTTACGCAATTGCAGCCGATGCCACAGACTTTTCTGCGCTAGAAGCTGTGGTTACACAAGGGGTGAAGCACTTTGGCAAGCTTGATGTGGCATTTGCCAATGCCGGTATGGGAGTTTCGTCGCCGGGTACAGAAAATGGAGATCCGGAAGAATGGTCAGCCATGATCGATCTGAATATTAAAGCGCTACTTTGGACGGCAAAACTCACCTTGCCTCATTTGCGTAAAACCACGGGGCACTTTATATTAACCAGCTCAGCCGCGGGAAGACGGCCGCTTGATGGCTCTGTGTATGGTGCTACGAAATGGTTTGCCCATGGCTTTGGGCAAAATCTCGCAGAAGAAATGAAACCATGGCAAGGCCGCTGTACTACCATTGCCCCGGGTATGGTTAACACGCCATTTTTTGATGAAGCCAAACCTGACAAACTCGACCCACAAGATGTCGCCGACGCCGTGCTGTTTGCCATTGAGGCAAAGCAGCGCAACAATGTGCGTGAAATTTACTTAATGCCGACTCACTAAGCTCTGCGTTTTTACTATTTAAATGGTTATGAAAAACAGCAAGCCAATGGCCACTAAATGAGCCAATGGCTTGCGGAGATAAACGGTTTTTTATAATAACGGGTAGCGCCGTGATTGCCTTTTATGCTTCACGGTGCTTTTGTTCATGGCTATCGTAATCGGCATCTCGGGCTCTTCTATCGCTGTCTCGTTTGCCTTGTTTACGTTTTCTTTTTACCGCTTCTGCCATATCATTCACTATCAAGCCTTCATCAGTGTTTTCTGCTTCACACAGTATTTCATCTATCGCGACATCCATTTCAGCGCGAATTTCTGCTATGGCAAGTCGTTTTTCTTTGAGGATCTCATCTATCGCCATACGTTTGGCAGCAGCAATGGCCGCTAGTTGTTCAGCAGCGTCGTCGTTACTATTGAGATTATTGATGTCGGAGTCAGACATAATGTATCCTTAGCTAAAGTAATTACAAGTTAGTCATCTTTATACTTTAGTAGAAACTTTCAAAAATAACACTGCGTGTTAAAATTGCTTTATAGTCATATTCTCCAAACGCTTTTAGTCACCCTATTTATTGGTTAGTTAGCAATTAAGCCATTATTTTAAACAATAAATCTCTTACGGTAGCCGGTTCAAATGGTTTATCGCAAATAGCGTCCACGCCGGCTTGGGCAATATTGGCAAGTTGGGTTTCGTTTGCTTCTGAGCTCACCATTAAAATAGGAATATGTGAATAACTATCAGAGCGCCGTACCGCCTCGGTGAACGCTTTGCCATCCATTTCAGGCATGTTGTAATCGGTAACAATTAAATCAAAAAGCTGGTTATCTAACTCTGCTATTGCTTGTTTGCCGTTTGCTGCTTCCACCGGTGCAGGTATGCCCATCCCCGCCAGCACGCGAATAATATGTTTGCGCGCAAAACGGCTATCGTCAACCACCAAGACGCGCAGCAAAGTAACATCAAAATGCGCTAACTCAACCTCTTGCTCGGTCATAATATCTAAGGTGGCTTTTAAAGCACGCGTGATGGCAGCGGCACTAAATGGCTTAGGTAAAATAGCCAACACTCCTGATTGCCGCAGTTGCTCAAGGTGTTTTTTATTACGCTCACTCGACACGAGCATAAATGCTTGCTGTTCGGTTTGCGGATTTGCGCGAATGCTTTGCAATAATGTATCGGCTGTGCCGTCGGCAAAGTACATGCTGCTGATCACTAAGTCGGGCTGGTAGCTATCGAGCATAGTTAATGCTTGGCTTTGTGTTGTGGCGGTGTCTACTTGCTTTACGCCCGTATGGCGCAGCGCGTTAATGATCAGCTTTTGTTGCACCACTGACGGCTCTACTAATAGTATTGATAAATCGCCGATTCCAATTAAGTCACTCATGTATATCTCTTTTATATTATTATTTTTGTTAGATTTTTATAAGTTTAACAACATTACTGCACGCTAGATTGGTAACCAAACATCTGCGGTTGCTTAATTAACTTGAATATAGTCAAGTGCCGTCATTTTTTTATAGCTCACATTGGCATGCAAAATATGCGCAGGATTAGGGTCGACCACTTCAATGGGAATATCGTAATCTCGTGCAATTTCGAGCGCCATTTGCGTAATATTAACGCTAAATGAGGTGCCCATAAATACCATTTTATCGGCGTCTCGCATGCGTTGTTGTGCTTCGCTAATGCGATAAAGTTCGGTGTAATATTCATCAAATAATAACACCAATGGTTTAAAAGAATGATTTAGCAAAGGAGTCTGCTGTTGAATATTAAACATTGCTAATAATGAGTCATGCAACCGGCTTTCGTCAACATCGGCCCACGGAGCTGTTAACGGGGTGACGTTATCGCCTTGTTGATGAAACAGCGTCATTTGATCTAAGCGACCATGCACTGCAATGTAATTTTTATTGCCCGCTTTGCCATCAAGCCCGTCAATATTTTGCGTTATTAAGTTTTTATCTTTTAACCAATAATGCACCTCGTTGGGGCCGTGATCGCGATAACGCGCAAAACGCTGGTAATACCACGCCAAAAATTCAGCGGGTGCCTGTTGATACATAGCCCGTGTTGCCATTTCCATTGGCGTATAATTTTTACTACCCATTCGCCAATAGCCTTCATCGCCCCGAAATGTAGGAATGCCACTGGCTGCACTCACACCTGCCCCGGTAATGTATAACGTATTCATGGTTTACCTTCATTTTTAGCTGATGACAATGTTAGTCATCGCTGAGTGTTTACATAACAGTTCGCTATGCCTAGCCTTATTGTGCCGTTTGGCAAGCTAACTACAACCAGCGAGGAACCTGTTGCTTATATTGCGTATAGTGCTGCTGAAAAACAGCAGCTAAATGGGCCTCTTCGACTAACACTTGACGATACAAAGCTACAAGTCCAATCACTAAGCACACTAAACTAAACACACTCGGCAACGCTAAAAAGAACCCCAGTTGCGCTGCTGCCACACCTAAATACATTGGATTGCGTGAGTAACGATACAGTCCGTCTACTTTCAGCTTATTGGGTCCGTTTGGATCAACCCCTGAGCGCCATAGTGAAGCTAAGGCAAAATGTCCGCTCATCACAACCATAAACCCTGCTGTTAATAAAATATTACCTAACATGACCCAAGGCCAAGTATTTAACGGCAAAAATACCCCTAGGTAATGATCGGTACTCGGCATAAGTACCCGCATAACACAGAGCAACCATATGACCACTCTAAAAAAGCGAAATGCGAGGTGATTCCACCAATGCGCACAAAATTTTTCCCCCGTAAACACCACTCCAGATGGCGTACTGCGGTTTTTATAAATAATTCTGTAGCTATAAAATAACGCGACGAAGGTGAAAAAAAAGGGCTAAATAAATGCGGGTAAATTCAATTAATGACGCAGAGTCACTAATGATAGATTGAAACAGTGTCAAATAAATCGCTCACGAGCCTAGCTAGAATAGTGGATAAATTAAATCATAGTATGTTACGCATTCATAGCGTTAAAGTAATAGTTCAGCATTGCACAAAGCCAAGTTAAAGTGACGTCGGCTTTATGCAATGGCAGTGGGACAGTGTTTAAAAGCGGTAATTGATCCCCGCATAGTAACGTCTACCTGAATAACTTGAGTTTAACAGCCGCGCGTCGCTGTCGTTACCTAACCGTGTAATCGACTCCGCTTTTGTGACGTTAATGACCGCTGCCGTAAAACTTAACGCATCAGAGAGATTAATCGCGGCATTCACATCTAGTTGCGCATATGGGTCTTGGTATACATTTAAGCCACTATTTAAGCCTAATACCGTTTCGCCGCGTTTATTATACGAAGCGCGCACATTAAACGCCTCTCCTTCGTAATACACCGAAGTATTATACTGATATTTTGCACTGCCAATCAGCGGCGACTTACCCAACGCGTCCCCGGCAACACTCACGGTTGCTTGGTTGGTTTTGTTATAAGTATAATTTGCCGCAACACCAAAACCGCTATCAAACGCATGCTGCCAAAACACCTCCGCCCCCTTTGATACCGCATCCGTGCCGTTGCCTACGGTGCTATAGGGTGAAATGGTGATGTTACCGGGCTCTACAATTCCCTCCTTGCCGGCAAAATCTTGTTGCGCGTTAATAATCACCGGTACCACAAAGTTATCCACTTTTTTATGAAACAGCGCTAAACCAAGCGCAGAGCCGTCGCGATAATAATATTCAACGGATAAATCAGCTTGTAGCGATTCAAATGGTTTTAAGTTTTTATTGCCGCCACTGCCGCTAAACCCAGCTTGCTCGTTAAAGTCGGCTCTGTCGTCTGCCCATTCATCGGAAATAAAACGAATACGTTGCTGCGCCCCTAAGTCGCCATAATCAGGACGCGACATCACTTTAGCCAGCGCACCACGAATAACAACATTATCGCTGACATCCCAGGCAATGTTAAAGCTGGGTAGAATTTGCGTATCGGTGTTTTTTTGCGTAATAAGTTGATAGTCTTCTACAAAGCGATCATCGCCAATTACCGGCTCGCCTGTCTCGTCGTTGGTATGATCTAAAAAGTAACTGTATAAATCGGTAGACGCACTCTTAGTGTTAGTGTGTACCACACGTACCCCTAAATTACCGCGCACGCGGTCAAACTCAAAGTCGCCTTGCAAATAAAACGCCGAGATTTGCTCAGCTATATCGTATACAAAGTTATCTTCCTTACGGGTATAAGGTACGTAATTACTGGTAATAATGTCGCGGTATTTTTGCCAATCAATAGTTGGCATGTGATTAATATTAAAGCCACCGGCGATATTACTTTCACTGGTAAATACGTCTTTAGCCAATGGCATGCCATTATTCCACTGGTAACTATCAAAGCGGGTTATGCCGCCCTCGCGCGCTTCACCTGCGGCAATATCAAAACTAGGATCTAAAAAGAAGGTATTGCCGGTTTCGCGGTGCAATGTGGCTTCGCGGTATTTTACACCGGTTCTAATGGTGGTTAAAAAGCCCCAATCGGCGTAAAAATCGATATCGGCTTGATAATAGCTTTCTTCTAGCTCGCTGCGCACAAAGCTTGAATTTGAAGAGCCTGCATCGCGCCCACCGCCTACGCCGCTGAG
>NZ_JBFJHD010000098.1:0-11435 GCF_041613455.1 Pseudoalteromonas sp.
ACTATTTATAAAGAGATTTTTCGCCGTATTCTAAACCTGCATAAGCTCGGTGCCGCCGACGTTAAACGCTTTATGTTGCGGGTATTTGAGCGCCATATGTCAAACTCAAAAGTTGACTTTTATGAGGTCTGGCGTCGCTCGTTTGATAAAGTAAACCGCGCTAAACGCGAACTTAAAGCCCTCGAATCAATGCAAGAGCCCATCGCCGCGTTGGAATCCATGCTGGAAAATCAAACCGTGCTAAAAGGTAAATTGGCCGCGTATGCTCCCAAAATTGACCAAGCACTGATTGACTTTGATAGCTACCAAGAAACACAGCTAAATGAGCTTAATAGCGCGCTGGAAGACATCGAGCACGAAAAACATGAGTTTGAACAAAAGCAAAGTTTGTACGTGCAACAGTCACGGGATATTGAGCGCAAGCAAACGCAAATTGAACAGTGGTTTTTAGACTACAATGCACTTAAACATGAGTTTGAGCTGGTTAACCGCGCCACGCTTAAAAGCAACGTGGCGCAGCTAAAACAAGATTACGAGTCCCTGTCGCACTCTATAAATAGCGCGCAAGGGCAAAGCTTGCATACTCTAGATTACCGCATTAGTGAAACGCAAAAACAAATTAAGAGCTTAAAACTGCAACTTAAAAACCTCGAATTTAATTTGTTTACCCGCATGCGCGAAGATCTCTCGCTAAAAGAAGTGGAAGAAATTTCACGGATTTTAAACCCCGATATCCTGTCGTTTGCCACCACCAGCAATGGCGATATCAGCATTGATGATGAAGACGCATTTGGTGCGTTTTTAGCACTGTTAAGCGACAACGTAAAAGGCGGCGTACTCACCCTACCCGGCGCCACTATTAAACTGAAAAAGCTGTCGCCGGTGCAAATGCAAAGCGGCGAAAATAAAGAGCAGCTCAGCGCACAACTCAATGCCCTTGAGTTGTCATTAAAACAGTTTAAACAACAGCGCGACGTCGCCGCCAATGTGGCCGAAAAGCAAACCGAAAAAGACGCGTTATATGATGAGCTAATGAACGCCGAGAGCGCACTGAAACGCTTAGAGCAGTTTACGGTTATGCAACAGTCGGTAGACGCACAAGCAATGCTGAAAGAGCAATTACTTGCCGAGCGCGACCAAGTAGATGACTACTTACAAGACATACAAAAAAACAGTGGCTCTATTAGTGACCGACGTGCGTTAATCAAATCAAAGCAAGCACAAATCAACCGTCAAATTGAGCGCCTGCAACAAGTTAAAAGCGAGCGCATTGATCACACGTTGGATTTATACAGCGGCAAAGTCACCCCGTACATGATAGATATTACTATCGATTTTGATAACTTAAGCGATTTAGTTCATCACTTTAATAAAGACTGCCAAGCGCTGCGTAATTTTGACATTAATGTGCGTAATACCTATTTGCATATTTATAACGCGGGTATTACCAAATTCGATAACGAAAACGATGAGTTTACTAAATACCAAAAACTAATTAGTGCGTTTCATAACATAGATAACGAACGCGACGCTGTGGAACGTCAAGCCCGAGTAGCGTTAACCGAAGTAGCAGCGACCATTAAAGGGCTGCGCGAAGACTTAGATCGGCTGCGCCGAGAAATGAACAGCTTTAATAAAGGCATTAGCCAGCACCGTATATCTAACCTGCAAGCGTTTAAAATTAACGTAATACCCCGCAAAATGCTGGTCGACAGTATCGATACCATTATCAGTACCTCACATCAGTTTGAACACGGTGACACGCTCGATTTACTCAGCCAAGAGCCGATCAGCGAAAGCGCGGTAAACGAAGCGAAAGATCATTTAATTAAACTGGCCGCGGATAAAGCCGGCTTAACGCTCAGCGATTTATTTGATATTCGTTTTGAAGTGGTGAATCGCGCCGGCGAAACCGAGCATTTTGAAAAAATTGACTCTGCCGGTTCCAACGGTACTCGCATCACCATTAAGTTATTATGTGGTATGTTATTTATTCGTTACTTGTTAAGCTCACAAGAGCAAAACTTATATCGTATTCCTATTTATATTGATGAAGCCGCCGACATTGATCCGCAAAATCAAAAAGCCATCATAGAAACGGCACTTAGTTTTGGCTTTGTGCCAATATTTGCCTCGGTGAAGCCACAAATCAGTTGCGACTACATTGTGCCTATTCGCGCGGTGAAAAATGGTGCACAAAACTGGGTTGATGAAAAAGATTGGATTGAAGTTGAACATTAATAATTAACCAATGGTTCAGCTATAACAGCTACACTAGAGCTAGCAGCTTAAATATTGCATGGTTACATAACCTGTACTATTTTATAAAAAATGGAGCAAACTAATGAAAAATATATTAATTATTGCAGCACTGGCGTTGTTAACCGCCTGTACGCAAACCGCTGATTGGGATTATGACAAGTCGGCTGACTTTGCTAATTACAAAACGTTTGCTTGGGCAGAAAATGCCGATTTAACTAAAGACACCAACAATTATCAAATTAATGCCTTAATGGAAAAGCGCGTACGCAGCGCCATTATCAGTGAACTTAGTCAAAAGATGGGCATGCGCTTAACCGATCCTGCCAATGCCGATGTGTTAATAAATTACCATGCCTCGGTAGATAAAGAGCTTGATGTGAGTAATTTTAGCATCGGCTATGGCGCGCGTTGGAGTTCGTGGGGTATGGGCTATCACAACGATATTACTACCCGTGAATACGAGGTAGGTACCCTGGTTATTGATATTGTCGATCGTGCCTCAAACCAGCTAGTATGGCGTGGCGCTGAAGATGGCCGCTTAAGAAAAAACCAATCGCCTGAACAACGTGAACGCTCAGTTAAAAAAACCGTGGCTAAAATTTTAACTAACTTTCCGCCACATCAGCAGTAACCATCAGATTTTCTTGGTTAAAAGCTCACAGTTTGTGAGCTTTTTTGTGGCCGTTTGTTTTTAGTGATTAAGCACATTGTTAACTATGGCGTTTTATACTTATGCAACAATTCCAGCGGAATATGGCAATAGTCATCGGGGTGATTGGTTAAGCGGTCTTGGTGCTCAGCATCGCTTGGCACATAATTGGTAAGCGGCTGTACTTTTACGGCTATTTTTTGGGCATCGTCTCGCTGGTTTATATACTCCCTCGCAATGGTTAAATGGCTGCGGTCTTCACTGTAAATCGCGCTGCGGTATTTTTCGCCTACATCATCGCCTTGTTTATTAATGCTATAGGGATCAATAATTTCGAAAAAATAGCCAATTAATTGATACAGGGTTACCGCTTGGCTATCAAAGGTTACTTTGACGCACTCGGCATAGCCGTCGTATTCACCTTGGGTGGTTTTTGTGCTGCCATTGGCGCGTCCCGCTTCGGTGCTTAGCACCCCAGGTAAGTGCCGCATAAACTCTTGCACGCCCCACAAGCAGCCACCGGCAAAATACAGAGTCTGCTGATGGAGGTGGCGATTGCCGCAGTCAGGTGTTTGCATGATAAAAAATTCCAATGTAAATAAATTATAGTGTTGCTGGTTGCAAATTTGTAACGCACAGCGTGATTATGAAATGCAGTTTTCGTGTATTAATGTACAATACCGCCCACAATCAGCTGGGCTTAGTGAGCCTACTTTATCACGCCATCAACAGTGATAGGCATTTAATTGTTAACGCAATTACCGAATATGAGAACCACACTATGAACCGTGCTCCGCACCTTATACTACCCGTCGTTATTGCCAGCGTATCAACTTGTGTGTACGCCGCAGAAGACACGCAACAACCCACTACTATCGAACACATAACCATTGAAGTATCGCCAACGGCTAATACTTTGCCTGTCGGCTCCTTTGACTCACCTATCTCTAATTTAGAATACGACCCACGGGTTGATTTACAATCGCGCAATATGGCCGAGGCGCAAGCGGACGTCACTATTCGTGGCGGCATTTTTGAAAACACCGGCTTTAGAGTCGGTAGTGCAACCTTACTCGATCCTCAATCAGGTCACTATTTTGCCGAAATCCCTATTGCACCGCAGATGCTAACCAGCGCTCAAGTATTAACCGGTGCTGATAATGCACTTTATGGTATGAATAGTTCAGTAGGTACTGTTTCATTTGCTTGGAAACCAATAATAACAGGTGGCAGTGTCTCTTTGGGCGCAGGCTCAAATGACTTTAACCTACAAACAATTCATGCAAGTGTGAGTACTCCACTTGAGACAAACGCTAATTGGCGTATTGGTTTTGAAGGTGAATATTCGCACTCGCAAAGTGATGGCTCAATTGAGTTTGGCGATCACGACTTTACTCGCCACTCTGCGCGAGTACAATTAAGCGGCGCACAATCACAAACTGATTTGTTTTTTGGCTCACAAGAAAAGTTTTTTGGCTGGCCAAACCTATACACCCCGTTTGGTGTGAATGAAACCGAAGCGTTAAAAACGCAGTTATTAATGCTTAATCATCAGCAAGCTTATGCACGCGACAGTGAATTTGAAGTCTCGGCGTATTACCGTAAGCATAACGATCACTATATTTTTTCCCGTGAAAACCCCAGTGCGTTCCAAGCTTTTCATCAAACCGAAGTAACCTCACTCGCCGTGTCGGGCCGTCATGGTTACTCAAAGGCCATCGCGCTAAATTATTCAGCGCAATATATTGCCGATTCTATTGAGTCAACCAGTCTGGAAAACAATTTTACCTCGCGAGATTACTTAAAAATCAGCGTGTTGCCCGAGTTCACCACGGCACTTAGCAACACGCAACAGTTAACGCTGCGCGTGGGTGCTGCCTTTGATAATAACAACCGCGATGACGCTGATGTGTCACTGATTGGTGATGTAACCTTAAACACGCAACATAGCGATGGCACAGCGCGTACAGTCTATTTATCGTATGCAGAAGCAAGTCAAGTGGCAGGTTACACCGCCATTGGTGGTAGTGAATCGGGCGGCTTATTTAGAAGTAACCATAACCTAGAGCGCGAAACCAGTAAAAACCTCGAGCTGGGGGTTTTATTCGAACAACCAAGCTGGCAGCTGAATTCGGCGCTTTTTTATCGCCAAGATCACAACCTAACCGACTGGACATTTAGCTTTGACTCAAGCTCGGCCCGCTTTGCTGAGCCGGTTGATATTGACACCACTGGCGTTGAGTTATTAGCCACTAAGCAGTTTGATACTAGTGAAATTGTTGCCAGCTATACCTACTTACATAAAACAGAAAACTATGGCTCTGATGCGGTGGATGCCAGCTTTTATGCACTTAACTTTCCCGATCACCGCGTAACGCTTGGCGCCGTTTGGACACCAACGGATATAGTTGAGTTTCGTATTGATAATGAGTGGCGCAAGCAACACCGTAATGCGCTGCGCCGCTCTGCTGATGAGGCGTTGTTTACCCAGCTAAGCTTAAAAATAATGCCCGCTGCAGTGAAAAACTTTTTTATTACGCTCGCGGCAGATAACCTATGGGATGAATCGTTTGAAGACGTACCCGGCACACCTGGGCGTGGCGAACAATACACGCTAAGTGCTACTTATAGTTGGTAGCTGCTTAAGCTCGATAAGCTCGGTGTTTACTGTAAACCCCGAGCTTGCTCACGAGAGAAGCCATCACTGTTATGGTTAATGCTACTCTACAGCAAAGCGCCTGTTATAGGCTTGGTGAACAATTTACTTTACCGGCCATCGCCGGCAGAAAAACTAATTGACTAAGTCATTTGCTCAAGCTCAGTGATCAGCGTAAATGCTTGTGCATTTGTGCTACCACACACATCAAGGGTGGCGCTAAAGTCACTGCATACCTTTGGCCGGCTTGCATCACCAAATAATTTACACAAATTACGCTCATCAAGCTGAATACAACGCTCCCCTGCTTTTTTACCGTTAGGCATTCCTGGGATCGCAGAACTGATGCTTGGCGCAATACAACATGCTCCGCAGCCTAAGCGACACGCCATAGACGCTGTTTTCATAATAACCTCTGTCAAAAATTTGTAGATACATAGCTCAAATCCGCATTGCGCCTTGATACTGTGTAATGCTTTGTTACATCTTTATACACCCAGTAAACATATTATTGCGTATTATTTAAACGTCACCACAATAATGAAGGAATGCCCTGTGGCTTCTAAAAAACAAATAATACTGCCGCTTGCCGTACTGGCAGGCGGAATTGCCTTAGCTGTTGCATTTTCATCACTTAAAACCCCGCCCGAACAAAAACCACTGCAAGACACTCGGCCGTTAGTGAGTACGCAAAGTGTGCAGTTAGATACCCTTACTCTCGATGTCACGTCGTACGGCATTGTCAAAGCAAAAGATGAAACCGTGCTCATCGCGCAAGTAGGCGGACAAGTCATCGCCGTAGCTGATCAGTTTGTTGCCGGTGCGTTTGTAAAGCAAGGCGATATTTTAGCACGAATTGACGCAAATGATTACGAAGCCGACTTAATTGAGGCACAAGCCGGCTTAGCGCAAGCCAGTTCGGCGCTGGAAATAGAGCGTGCTCAAGCACATGTAGCACAAGCCGAGTGGGAGCGGATCAAGTCAGACAGCAGTGACGCTATTGCCTCTGAGCTGTACTTACGTAAACCGCAACTGGCCGAAAAAATGGCCCGTTATCGCTCTGCACAAGCCAGTGTCAAACGCGCAAAACGTAATTTAGAGCGCACCTATATTAGAGCCCCGTATGATGCGATTATTAAGCAGCGCGATATCAGTTTAGGTTCGGTGGTTAATCAAGGGAGTCGTTTAGGGGAGCTAAGTGCCACCTCTGTGGCACACATTCGCTTACCGGTTGCCGACAGCGAACTGCAATACTTACCCAATGGCGGCTTAGGGGCCAATGTAACGCTGAGCGCACAATATGCCGGAAAACTTACCCACTGGCCTGCAACCATAATTCGTAGCGAAGGGGTCATCGACGCAAAAAGCCGGATGAGCTATTTAGTCGCGCAGTTCTCAAAACCGTATAGCGCGCCAAGCCAACCGCTGCGTTTTGGCAGTTATGTAAATGCCAGTATTGAAGGGCGCACCATCAGCGACGCGATTAGTGTGCCACATCATTTAGTGAAAAATAATAAAATAGCGGTGCTAAACGACAATTTAACCCTCTCCTTTAAAACACTGGACATTGTACGTGAACACAATGGCAGGGTGATCGCCCAAGGTGGCTTAGTTGAAGGCGAGCAACTTATTACCTCGGCGCTTGAGTACCCCAGTGAAGGAATGGCAGTGAAACGCGACACGCCTGCAACCACCAGCGATGTTACCCAGCTTGCGCTTAAAGAGGATTAACCATGAGTACACGTGAAAAAGGCTTAATTGCCTGGTTTGCTCGCAACCCCGTTGCCGCCAACTTATTAATGGTATTTATATTAATTGGCGGCATTTTAACCGCATTTACTATTCGCAAGCAGATGTTTCCGCAGTTTGAAAGTCACTGGATCAGTGTACAAGCTGTATATCCTGGCGCGGCACCGCAGGAAGTAGAAGAAGGCATCACCATAAAGATAGAAGAAACGCTGGAAGGCACTGAAGGCATAAAGCGGTTGATCACCTATTCAAACCGCGGCTTTTCACAGGCCTGGGTAGAAATTGAAGAACACTATAACCTGCAAGATGTGCTCGATGAAATAAAGGCTCAGGTTGACGCCATTAATACCTTTCCCGCCGGTATGGAGCGCCCGCTTGTGCGGCGCGATAAGTTCGAACAAGAAGTGATGATTCTGGCGTTGTATGGCGATATGAGTAACTACCAGCTAAAAGAGCTGGGCAATGATATTAAAGATGAATTACAGGCGTTGCCCAATGTCAATTTAGTTGAATTTAATGGCGGACTAGATTACGAGATTGGGATTGAAGTCAGCCCAGATAAACTGCGCGAGTACGGCCTAACCTTTCGCGATATTGCCAGTGCAGTACAGAGCTTTTCGGCCAACATGTCGGCGGGACAAATTCGCTCTGACAACGGCTATATTTCAATGCGCGTGGAAAAACAAGCCTACCGTGGCAGTGAATTTGCCAAATTACCGCTGATCACCCTGCCCGACGGCGCGCAAATATTTTTAGCCGATGTGGCCACCATTAACGATGGCTTTGCCGAAGGGCTGCAGTACTCAAAATACAATGGCAAAAACTCCCTATCGTTTGAAATAAAGGCATCTAAAGATCAAGATATTACCGATGTCGCGGGGGTGTTAAAAAACTACCTAGCCAGCAAACAAGCGCAGCTGCCTGCCAATGTGAAACTGGCCGCAATTGTCGATTTCACCTACTACCTTGAAGGCCGCCTCGATATGATGGTCGACAATATGATTTGGGGCGGTATGCTGGTGATGTTAGTGCTGGCATTGTTTTTACCCTTACGCTTGGCGTTTTGGGTGATGATGGGCTTGCCCGTGTCGTTTTTAGGCGCGTTTTTATTTATGCCGATTGGCTTTTTAGATGTCACCATTAATTTAGCTTCCCTGTTTGCCTTTATCTTGGTACTGGGCATCGTAGTAGACGACGCTATTGTGGTGGGTGAATCGGCTGGCGCCGAAATAGAAAAACACGGTCACAGCTTAGACAATGTGGTACGTGGCGTGAAACGCGTGGCCATACCTGCCACCTTTGGGGTACTCACCACCATTGCCGCCTTTTTACCGCAAACGCTTGCCACCGGCCCCGGTGCAGCATTTTCTAAGGCAATAGGTGGAGTGATTATTTTATGTTTAATTTTCTCTCTGATTGAATCAAAACTCATATTACCAGCGCACATTGCTGCCATGAAAGACCGTAAACCGAACCCTAAAAACCCCTTACATCGTGCGCGTAAAATCATGGATAGTGGCTTAAAGCGCTTTGTTGATAATTACTACACGCCGTTTATTGGCCACTGTATTCATTATCGATATACGGTGATTATGGGGTTTCTGTGTTTACTCATTGTCAGCGCCGGGATGTTTGCTGGAGGCTTAGTTAAGTTTGTGCCTAATCCGAAGATCCCGCATGATTTTCCGCGTATTAATATCGAGATGAACCTAGCGTCATCGGAGCAAGCCACGCTTAGCACCGCACAAACCATCGAAAACGTATTATTAAACGTCGATCAACAATTGCAGCAGCAATATGGCCAAGCGATGATCCGCGATTTATCGGTGAGCTTACGCGGACGCACACAAGCAAGCATTATGGCAATTTTGGTGGAGCCCGATTTGCGGCCTATCGACACCTTTGCCTTAAGTGCTTTGTGGCGCGACAATATGCCTGCTCTACCAGGGGTAAAAAACCTCACTATTTATGACAGTATTATGAGTGGCGGCCGGGACGATGGCGATATTAGCTTTAAGCTCGAAGGTAAAGATGCCAACCAGCTTAAACAGGTAGCGGCTAAATTAACCGCCAAGTTGCAAACCATGGAAGGGGTGGGCGATATTAACGACTCTATGCAAAGCGCTACCGACGAAGTGCAACTGGACTTAAAGCCACTGGCTTATAGCATGGGCTTAACTCTGGCCGATGTCGCTTCGCAAGTGAGCTTTAGTTACTACGGCCTAGAAGCGCAACGTATTTTACGCGACGGCGAAGAAATAAAAGTGATGATCCGCTACCCCGAAGACAAACGTAATTCGATAAGCGATATACAAAGTGTGCGTATCATCACGCCCAGTGGCGCCGAAGTGCCGCTCAGCGAAATTGCCGCGGTAAAACTGGTTGATGGCGTGAACCGTATTCGCCGCGAAAACGCTAAACGCACCGTTAACGTGTGGGCTGCGGTAAATACCGACGTCGCCGAGCCGTTCGCCATTGCCGAAGATATTCGTGATAACTATTTACCCCAATTGCTAACCAGCTACCCCGGAGTGCAAAGCGCAGTGGCTGGACGCATTCAAGAAGAAATGAACAGTGCCGATGAGCAAAAGCGCGACTTTGCCCTGTCGTTAATTATTATATTTGCGTTATTGGCCATTCCACTGCGCTCTTATTCCCAACCCTTGATCATTATGTCGGTGATCCCATTTGGCGTCATTGGTGCCATGTTTGGGCATATGCTGCTAGGTATGACCATGAGTAGTTTATCTATGTTTGGCATTATTGCTGTGGCTGGTGTGGTGGTGAACGACTCATTAGTGATGGTTGATTTTGTTAATAAAGCGCGCAGCGAAGGCACGGCAATAAAACAGGCGGTGATGCAAGCCGGTGCACGGCGTTTTAGAGCCATATTACTCACCTCGGTCACCACCTTCATTGGCGTGATGCCGATTATTATGGAAACCAGTTTGCAGGCTAAAATAGTGATCCCCATGGCCGTGTCACTCGCCTTTGGGGTGTTATTTGCCACCGTAATCACATTGTTACTTATTCCCTGCTTGTATGTGGCCCTTGAGGATATCAAGTGCTTAATCGCCAAACTGCGCTCTCAGCCTGTTGCAGTGAATGGCGAAGCGGCTGAGCATAAAATGTAATAAATCCCCATCCCAACTTAAAAAGCTCGGTCGCAACCACCGAGCTTTTTTCTGCTCGCTGTTAAACCACGCAAGCTACTTGCTCGGTCAACACGCTTAGTGCCCTCGCCATGTTTATGTTATTATGTTGGCTAATTACCTTGTTAACTCATTCATCATTATATTACCCATGCCAAATATTGCGTCTTGCTTTACTGAATTTACTCAGCCTGTTGCTCACCTTACCTTGCCCGATAAATTCACCTTTCCATTTTATTATCAACCTGATGCAATCTCAGTGTTGGCTGTTGAGCAGCTACAACAACAACTTGAGTTACACATTCCGCCAACGCACCACGACGCAGACAGTGGTAAAATGTTTGGGGTATTAGTGGTGCAAAATAGCCAACAACAGCTGGGTTATTTAGCCGCGTACTCGGGTCAACTTGAGTCCCCTGTTAACGGTGCGATTAATTTTGTGCCGGCGGTGGCCGACATGCAATTACATGATGACGAATATTTAGCACAAAGTCGCATTATTAATGATATCAATGCCGAACTTGAGCTGTTAGAAAACAGCGAGCAGTTTAATACTATTCAGGACGCATTTAACCAAGCAACGAGCAGCTACCAGCAACAATTACTTGCTCAGCAAGCTGTGATGAGAACCACGCGAGAACAACGTAAACAGCAGCGTAATGATGCATTGCAGCAGCTAAATGACAGCGAACGGCAGCAATTACACACCAGGTTAGCGGCACAAAGCATTGCTGAGAAAAAACAACTGCACGTATTAAAACAGCACTGGCAAAGCAAGCTTGCTGCATTGCAACAAACACTCGATAGCTATAACAGCAACATTGCACAGTTAAAAAAGCGCCGTAAAACACTCTCTAAAAATTTACAAAAAAAGTTGTTTGCGCAATATCAGTTTTTGAATGCCGAAGGCAACGTCAGTGATCTTAATTCCATTTTTGCCGCCATTCCTGAGCAATCCCCACCCGCG
>NZ_JBFJHD010000099.1:0-11148 GCF_041613455.1 Pseudoalteromonas sp.
GATGCCAAGCGCCTCCAGGCCATATCCATCTAGTCGTGCACTACGACCCACCGCACATATTAGCTGGTCGTATGCAATTTCGATTTCGGTATCGTTATGTTTAACAATTAAGTACTTTTTACCGTCGCGTGTTTCGCAGCGCAATGCTTGATGCGAGGTTAACACGTTCACACCGCTATCTATAAGCGTTTGCTGCGCAAACTGCGACACTTCAAGGTCCTCTTTGAACATAATGCGATCTGCCATTTCAACTTGCGTCACATGTGAGCCTAAACGGGCAAAACATTGTGCCAATTCACAGCCAATGGGCCCGCCCCCCAGTACCACAAGTTTGTTAGGGGCCGCGTCGAGCTTAGCAAATTTAGTCCATAAATTATCGCTTGTTACATAGCCTGTTTCTTCTATACCCGGAAGTGGCGGTACAAATGGGCGTGCGCCGGTGGCAATAACAAGGGTGCGGGCAGTGAGCGTTTGCGTGCCGCCGTCATTTAGTTTAATTTCTACTGTCCACGGATCGATTAATTTAGCGTAGCCTTTTATTACCTCTACGCCTAAATTGGTGTAGCGCTCTACACTGTCGTGTGGGGCGATATCGGCAATTACTTGGTGTACCCGCGCCATTACTTTTTTAAATGAAAATTGCGGCGTGGCGTTTTCTAGGCCGTAATGCTCGCCATGGCGAATTTGCTCGGCAATTTTAGCGCTTTTGAGCAGCGCTTTACTGGGCACACAGCCGTAATTTAAACAGTCGCCGCCCATTTCGCCGGCTTCAATTAAGGTGACCTTGGCTTTCACCGCGGCGGCAATATAACTGGTAACTAAGCCACCGGCCCCTGCGCCAATCACTATCATATTGCGATCGAATTGTTTTGGTTTAGTATGGTTTTTATACACGCGACGCTTTTTAAACACGTTTAAAATACCTTTAGCCAGTAATGGAAAAGCGCCTAATAACGCAAACGATACAATAAGATCAACAGATAAAATACCCGATAAACTCTCTATTTGCGCCAGCTGTGTGCCGGCGTTTACAAAGACAAATGTACCCGCCAACATGCCTATTTGGCTTACCCAGTAGAAGGTCCATGCCTTAATTGCGGTTACCCCCATTAGTAAATTAATTAAAAAGAACGGAAACACCGGCACTAATCTCAGGGTAAATAAGTAAAATCCTCCTTCTTTTGCAACCCCTTTATCAATGGCTGCTAACCGCTCAGGAAAGCGCTGTTTGATACTGTCGCGTAGTAAATAGCGCGATACTAAAAAGGCTAAGGTAGCGCCAATCGTTGAAGCAAACGAGGCGACTAACAAGCCTTCGGCTAAGCCAAATAAGGCGCCTGCTGCCAGCGTTAAAATAGCGGCGCCGGGCAAAGACAAAGCGGTAACCACAACGTACAGTAAAAAGAACCCACCTATCACCAACAGTGGCGATTGCGCCTTGTAATGCGCAAATTGCTCCATCGATCCTTTTAAGCCTTCAAGTGTTAGTAACTGGTGCAAATCAAAATGAAAGAACAGCCCTGCGGCAACTGCAACAATCAATAATAATGCTATTTTTTTAACCATCTGCTCTCTCTTTACGTTACGGCTTAAAAATTGTGGGTAAGCGTTAGCTTGGCGTTAATCGGCAACTCAGGAAAAGCGAGGGTTGCGTTAAAGTAGCCACCTTCAAATACTGGGCGCCAATTTTTTTGGTTGGTAACATTGTTTATATCTAAGCGTAACGTGGTAGTGGGGGTGAACGCATAGCGGGTGTTCACATTTAATGTGTACTGATCGCGAATATACACGGTAGCCAAAAAGTCGAGTGGGTAGCTCTTGGTGTAAACACTTGAAAACCCCGCTTGCCACTGTGAATTAATGGCATAGTTACCGTTCACGCTCAGTGTTTGCTCAGGAATACCTTGAACTTGGCGCCGCGATGGCGCAAATGCGGTATAGCTCGGCGCACCCACACCGGTGCCAGCAATTATATCTGGGCGAGAGTTATCAAACGCATCGGCTATTTTCGCCGAGTCTTGGCCTGTGGCCGAGTTATCGTAGCGAGCATCTATATAACTGTATCCGGCGCTCAACCAATACGGGTAAGCTTGGTAAAATAGTTGGCTTTCAAAGCCGCTGGTGCGAATGCCTGAATTGCTCCCGTCGCGGTTACGTAAGCTGCGACGTTGGCTAAATACCGCGCCATCGGCGTACCATGGGCTGTCGCTGGGAGTGTACTTTAAGCCAAACTCAACGAGGGTGTTTTCGGTGGCAAAATTTTGCGCATTGATACGGTTATCGCCACCAAGTGTGGTGCCACCCGCCATGCTATTTGCTGTGGCTTCGTTGTAACTTGCCGCGCCATAAGCGGTTAAATCGTTATTGAGTGTATAATTAACACTCACTTGCGCCGATTGCAGCGCATCATTAATGCTATCGTGAGCCGCCACTTGCCCTGATGGTGCAATCGGGTCGCGTGCTGTTACGTCATAATAGTCAATACGGTAACCTATGCTAGTGCGTAACTCATTGCTCCATTGTGAATCTTGCTGCATCGCCACGCCGGTTTGCCATGAGCGCGAATCGGTGGTGTCAGAGAGGTTAAAATCGCCACTGCCATCGTTATTTAAATCGTATTGGCCTCCCGGGGATACAAATACGCCGGGACGCAGTGCAACCAAGCGTTGCTTTTGTGCGTCGGTTAATGCAATGCGGCGGTTTTCAAGTGGGCCGGTTAAATCTATAGGGGAGTCTGCTTCGGTGGTAAATTGGCTATAACCCAATACGCTATTGTAGCGAATATCAAACGCAAACAAGGTTTGTTGGCTATCGGTCCATTGGTAGCTCAGCTCGGTGCGGTTTTGCGCGGTATCGGCGCCGTCTATAATTTCAACAAAACTGTTTTGTGCAATTTCTTCACGCTGTAAGTGCTGAAAATAGCTGATGTTTTTCAGCGCTGCCTGCTCAGAAAGTTGGCGTTTATAAATACTGTGGAGCAAATAAGTGGTGGCGCTATTTTCATTGTTAGGATCGGTAAGCACGCTACTGTGGTCAATTTTTACTTGCCCTGTGGGTGAAATAATAGCCCCTGCGGCAGGCACGGTACTGCCGTTGGCCTGCACCCCTTGGCCGGTAATGTATAAACCGCTATCTATTAACGCTTGAGTGGGGCGGTTGATACCGGCGTTGTCGGTAAAGGTAATGTCGAACAGTTCAAAATTAATATTCCAGCTGCTTTTGTCATCAGGCACTAGTTGCAGCGCTGCAAATAAACTATCACTTTTTGTGCTGGTATAATCGTAGTAGCTGTTACTGTCAACGTGCTCATAGCTGATTCTAAACCCTAGTTCGTCATTGATAATAGGCGCTGTGTAATCAATTTGAGCGGTGTATTGATCCCAGCTGCCGGCCGATAGACGGGCTTTACCTTTAGACTGGCTGGTGGAGGCCTGTTTAGAGTGTAAGTTAACAAAGCCGCCATTTCGCTGGCTCGAGCCAAATAACACCGGCGGGGCACCTTTCACCACATCTAGCTGTTCAACCGCATTAAACGATAACGGCACACCAAAACCATTGTTACCGGCTTGGCGACGTGTGCCGTCCTGAAATAACTCACCGAGCTGGCCACGAATGGTTGGTAAGCTGGGAGCACCAAAGCCACTGGCAGAGTAAGTGTTTGGGCTTACCGCGAGAATATCCTGCAAGGTAGTAATATTTAGTTGCGCTAACAGCTCACTGGAAATAGGCGTGACCGAACGGGCTATATCTTGCAGTGCAAGGTTATCACCAAACGGGCCATCTATTGTGGCATCTTTAAGTGAAAGGCGCTGAGATTTAATGACTTGGCCCGCTACTTCAATGCGTTCTATATGCTCATTATTGGTTTCAGTGGCGCTTTGAGCGGCTTGCACCAGCAAGGGGGCATTTAATATGCTGGCTAATGATAGGGCTAAGTATTGGTATTTCAAAGGCTTGCTCTTTTTAGTTATTGGCTGCTGATGATAAAGACCGAAACGGCTATAAATAACTTTCAGTCATGTTAATTTTTTTGTTAACTTAGTTTGTTTCTATACTATTAAGCAGTATAGAGGCTTAGTGTAAACAGTGCTGTAATATAAATAGTTAAAATATATAGAAATAAAGTTAGGGTTATACGGTCTAGTTAAGCTAATCGTTTATTTATAGTTAATAATTAAGGAAATTTTATGGCAAATGCAATCAGTGGCGAGCTACAAAATCGGTTACAGTGGTCTTTACTCTCCCTGCGCGTAGGGGTGTTTATTGTAATGATAATGTGGACCCTCGATAAATTTGTAAACCCGGGGCACAGTGCGCGTATTTTTGAAAGTTTTTACGGTATTAGTGGTTCAACCGACATCGTGGCCTATATTTTAGGGGCATTACAGCTGCTGCTGGTGTTGGCATTTTTAGTGGGGATCAAAAAGCGTTTAACGTATGGCGTTATTTTTATTTTGCATGGCTTGTCTACGTTGTCGTCGTATAACCAGTATATTGATGGCTTTAATAACTTATTGTTTTTTGCCGCATGGCCAATGTGGGCAGCCTGTTTTGCGCTGTATTTATTGCGCGAGCAAGATGTGAAATTTACGGTTAACTAATACTTTATTAAAAGCAAGAAAAGGTTATAAGCCGCTTGGCTTATAACCAAAAAGTACACAGGAGAGTGCATCAAATTTATATCGTGTGTAATTAGTGCATGGCATCGTTGTAGTGCTCTGCAAGGCTTTCTTTTTGCCCCTCGGTGAGCGCTTTACCTGCCAGTTGGAACACCTCGTGCTCTTCTTCATCTAAATGGTGGTGTACCAAGTGGTGCAGCTTTTTAGCCGCTACTAACCACGCCGGCGAGCTCATCTCGGTGTCTTCAAGTTGCTCAATTAATTCATCAATCTGATGATGCTCTGCCACACTATGACGGGCTTTTTCATGGGTTAAATCTTCAAACATCAGTGGATTATAAAAGTAGCGTTCTTCAAATTTAGCGTGTTGTTGCAACTGTGTTTTAAGCTGCTGCATTAATGTTTTACGCTCATCGGTATCGCCATGGGTGTTGATCAGTGCATCCACTAATTTGCGTTGTATGTCGTGATCGGCGCGTAATGCTTTAAAGATATTCATTGCTATTCCTTTTTATATCCAGTTTGATAACAATGAAGCAAAGGCAATGCCATTTATAAGTATATTGAATTTATTAGTGTTTTTTTTTGTTGAGTAAAATGAACTGTGGCAATAAATGTAAATTTTTCTGGTTGTTCTATAAAAAAGGACTATTGCAAATACGCTCAACCAGCTTGAATAATCGGGTTATTACCAAGCCACCCATAAAGGTGGCTTGGGAGTATAAGCAAGCGTTACTTGTCGGCGTCTTTCACCGCTTGTAGCTTGGCTGCGTGGTCAATTTCAAACGCGGGCATGTCTTTATTACCTTCCATTAGGTAGTTATCCATCCAGCGCATTAAACGTAGGCTGTAGTCGTACTGCGCCGCCACTTTACGGTTACCGTGGCCCTCGCCTGGGTAGTACACTAAGCGCACGTCTTTGCCTTGCACTTTCATGTAACGATATAATTCCATAGATTGCGCAGGGTGCACACGTGGGTCATCTTTACCGTGCATGATCAATAATGGTGTTTTAGATTGACCGGCCCAATAAATAGGGCTGCGCTCTAAATACCATTGCCATTTATCCCACGGGTACGAGCGTGCGTGAACTAGGTTCATTTCGTTTGAAATATCAGTAGTACCAAACTTAGATAATTGATTCGATACGCCAACAAACATCACACTGGCGGCAAAATGCTCGGTTAGCTTTGTTGCGCCCCATGCCGACGCATAACCGCCGTATGAGCCACCGGTAATGCCAACTCGTTTAGTGTCGACTAAGCCCATATCAACGAGGTGCTGTTTAAAGTCGACTAAATCGTCAAACTCTTTACCAGCGTAATCGTTTTGGCCTAATTTTGAGTAATCGACCCCTTTACCGGTCGAGCCGCGATAATTTGGATAAAACACCGCGTACCCGCGTGCTGCTGCCATTTGCCCAGGGCGTGAATAGTTAGTTACCCAGCCATCTTTATCATGGCTTTCTGGGCCACCGTGTACCGACATAATAAGTGGGTAACGCGTGCCTTTTTCATAATCAAGTGGATAAACTAATACACCGTCTAGTTCAACACCGTCGCGGGCTTTCAGTTTAATGGTTTCTTGTTTGGCAAAACGTTTATCGTTTAACCAGCTATTTGAGTTGGTTAGTCGTTTAACGTTTTTACCGCGCACAATAAACACTTCATTTGGGTGTGTGGCGGTATTACCGCGCAGCGCTAATGTTTTATCTGAGTCAGAAAGGCTCAGTTGTGATGCAATAAATCGGCCTTCTTTAACTAATTTTTTGTAGTTATTAGCGCCTGCATTGATACTGGCTACAAAGCTTTGAGTGCCTACATTGGCAATAAAGTTAAGCGTATTACGTTTATGCGACCATTCAAAATCAACCACATGACCGTTAAAGTCAGGGAGCCATTCGCTAATTTTTGCGGTTTTAGTGTCGGCAATAAATAACCGCCCCGTAGCAGGGTCGTGCTTATCTTCCGCACCTAAAATAGCAATGTATTTTCCATCATGAGACAGCTCGGCTGCGCCTAATTTACCTTCGGTTTTAAATGATAATGTGACTTGATCGCTGGCAACGTCGTACAAGTGCCACATCGACTTAGTATACTTGTCATCAATCAGTGCCGTTGGCTGCGTTTTAACTAATAGTTTGTTACCATTCGCGGCCCAGTTGATATCACTGACATAGTTAGCCACATTACGTGCGCTAGGGCTAAGTGGTTTGTCGGCCTTTGCTAAATCAACAATAAACAGTTGTTTATCTTTTAATCCCAGCTCGTACACTTCGGCTTTAAAACCTAACTTTTTAAGTTCTTTTTCAGACTTGTCTGCCGCAGGCATAGCTAAAATAGCCACTTGCTGGTTGCTAGGGTTGAGCTTATAACTTGAAATTGAGGTGTCTTTTAAAGACAGTACAGCTTGTGCTTCACCGCCGTCAACGGGGATTTTATACAGTGCGGTAAATTTATCGTCTTTCAGCTTGGCTAAAAAATAGATAAATTTGCTGTCGTTTGACCATTGCAGGCTTTTAATATTGACTGATCCGGTAATAAACGGACGTTCAACCCCTTGATCATCAACAACATAAAGTTCACTGTAATTGCTACCATTTTCATCTACGTACAGCGTGCGTGGCACTGAGCGAGTGAATGCGACGTTGTCGCCACTCGGGCTGACTGTGGCTTGGTTCACAGACTGGATTTTTGGTATGTCTTCAATTGTGATTGTTGATTGCGCAAATGCAACGGTGCTGGTAAGCCCGATTGCGAGTGCTAAGCTAGTTTTTAGCATTGTTATTTCCTTTGCTTTTTATAATTCAGCCAGCAATATAGCAAATAACCTGGTGCAGCGTAAAAAAGTGCGGTGAATTGGAAAAACGCGCGGTAAAGGGTCAGTACCAAGGGTAATAGAGCGCTGTATTATAAATAGTAAGGCTAGTTAGTTATAAGCAAGGGTAGCAACATGCCCGCTTTTGAGCATGTTGCGGTATACATTAGTAAAGCTAACGCTTGGTGTTATAAGCTCTTTTTCGGTGGTAAAGCCACGTTGGCAAATATGAGTCCTGCCACCAGAGACATAAATATTAAAAACGTTTGTTGGCCAATGTGTTCTGCATAAACAAAGTCTTGCCCCTCAATTAGAGAGTTTAAGCCAATGTAGGTTTTACTGCCTGGTACCAACACAATCAGGCCTTGCATCGCCACAATAGACGCCGGTGCATTCACCACACGGTTAAATAAATTACTAAATATACCCACCGCTAATGCACCAACAAACGTACCCAGCGTGTAATCAAGGTACATGGCAGAGCCTATGGTAGTGCCATAGGCAATAAAACCAGAGGCAATAGACCATACCGCGTGTTTAATTTTGGTTCTAAATATGACGATTAAGCTACTACAAAGCAAAAAGATAGCCAGCCATGGCGACCAGGCGGGTAAAGGCTCGGGTTGTACAAAGTCGGCTTGACCAAATAACGCAAAGCCAATACCAATACCAATAAAGCCACCAAAATAGAGCTTAAATAGCAGCATCAGTGAGTCCATAACCCGCGCTGTGCCCGACACTAAGTGCCTTGCCGCAAGCTCAGCAAGCCCCAGCGCTAATGCTAAACCGGGAATAAACACGATGATGGATGACAACACCACTAAACGTATGTTGATTTCGGGGGCAAAATACACACTAATAGCACAGGCAATAATAGACGATACAATAGCCACTAAAGGTTCAAGCATATGGGCGACGCGTTTTGAGCGCCCCGACCAGAGCACAAACAAGTAAACGATAGACGACAGCAGTGCCGACCAAACCACATCATACCAACTGGTGCCCATAAGCATGGCAAACGCACCGCCAGAGGTTGCAAAAGCCACACCGGTTGCCAGTTTATTATAGTAATTTGGCGCAACAAAAATCAGATCGAGCTGCTCATCAACTTCGTGTAAGCTGAGCTTACCTTCAAGCATTTGATTAACTAAATCGTCGGTGTCGGCGAGGGAGCCTAGGTCGTGATCCCCTGGATCGACTCGTGCCACATGGGTGTATTCGTCTTCGTGACCATCGGTCCAAATTACAAAGGTGACAGAGGTAGGCGACATAACAAACGACGACTTAAGATCTAAGTAAGTCGCCACTTCCATTAAATGTGCTTCTAAGCGGTAGGCAGGTGTACCGTATTTGTGCAGCATTTTACCTAATTTAACGATAAATTTGCGTTTTTCTGTAAAGGTTGCGGTTTTCAAATGCTTTTAAGCCAAAGGTTAAATAACTAAGCTAAAAATATAGACAATATTGCTAAAAATTGCCCACCTTTTCTATGCCGCGATTTTAAACACAAATACGTCACTGTCTAGTGAATTTTTTACTATTTTTTATTTTTTTCGGCGATCCATTGCGCCATATATTGCGTACTGCGCATTGTATGATGTTTGAGCATTTGGCCGGTGAAATTTTTACGCCGATGAGCCGCTAAATCAGCACTGACTAATTGAATTCGTTCGATTAGCTGTTGGCTTAATTGCGCTTTATCGTAAAGGCTCTCTAGCAAGCTATTTGCCGCAAGTTGCGCCTGTGTAAATTGACTTTCGTCGTTATAAAGTGCCACCGCAGCGTGAGCAAAGTCCTCGGCGTTATTGGCAATTTTACCCGGCCAAGGTAACGCGTTATGCATTCCTTCACTGCCAATATCGGTGGTAACACTTGGGGTTTGCATGATCATCGCTTCAAGCAACTTGCCTTTAATACCTGCACCAAAGCGCAGCGGTGCTAAACACACCCGCGCACTTTGCATAACTTCGTAGGCGTCGTCGGCCCAGCCTTTAATTAAAAAACCGCTTTTTGGGTTATTTAACGCGGTGGCTTTAGGGGGCGGGTATGAGCCATAAATGTGTAGTTCAGCTTTGGGTAATTGCTTACGAATAAGCGGCCAAATTTCTTGCAAGTACAGTACCGCATCCCAGTTAGGCGCGTGCCTAAAATTACCTATGGTCATAAAGTGCTGGCGCTCAGCAAAGCTTTTGCTGCTGGTAGGCAGTGCCTGCAGATCAACCATAAACGGCAGGTGCTGCAGTAAACGGCTATCTACCTTGAATACCTGCTTAAGTAAGGTCATTTCATAGCTGGAAATAATTAAGCTTAAGTCGCAGCGTAAAATAGCGGCAATTTCGCGTTTTGCGATGTCTGAGTGTAAATCGTCATAACTAAATTCACGTTTTGCTTTATGCGCTTCATGGCGGGCATTACGCAAGCATTGTAAGTCTTCGGTGTCTAATATTTTAACAGCCTGAGGGCAGTGCTTATCAACGCGCCAACCAAATTGCTCTTCCATCATAAAGCGGTCGAACATCACGATATCGGGATTATACGCTGTTACATACTCATCAAAACTTGCACAGTTAAGCGCAATGCTTTGGCTAGTAATGCCAAAGTCGTCAAGATTAACCATGTGCTCGGTACGTTGTGCTGGGGTAGCAAATTCTACCTGCCATTGCTGTGCTTTAAACGCATTGAGTAATGACATCATATGGGTGCCTGCGGCAGAGGAGTTTGGTTCTGGCCATACGTAGCCAATTACCAGCACTTTTTTCATTAATAAACGCTCTAAATTAAAATAGTTACTATGCGCGCATTATAACAGCTTGCTTGATTTGCAGAAGATTTTATCTCACCAATAATCAAGCCTGGGTAACGGGTAACGGGTAACGGGTAACGTGTTAAAACAGCTAGCTCGAATCTCGCTTTTCAAATTAGTGGTAAGAAAGTAATAATATGGGTGTCTTTATAATTACTTGTGAAGGTAAATAGATTGCTTACAAAGTTAACCATTTTTTAGTGTTTTGATAGTTGATTAACTTTTGGTAGGTGAGTGTAAACTACCAGCGCGTAAGCGTAGCGTTAAGTGTGCGCTTAACTCATCTTTTACAGGGAGTTGTGCTACCTTAATGCTTTATGAATGATGCAAAACATGTTTAGATAGGATGATTTAATTAATAACTTTCAAAAGGATGAAACATGAACACTGTTAGGCTAATCGCTGCCCTAGTTGGCTGTGTTATGTTGCTGCCAACAAGTTATGCAGATCAAGGGTATCAAACCCCGTCGGCTGAACTTGCTGCATTAGTGGATGCCAAATTGGCACCGGCCAGTTATTTATCGAGTGATGGCCAATGGCTAGCCTTGTTTGAACGCAAGCGCGTAGAATCACTCGATGAGTTAGCAAAAGAAGAGCTAAAATTAGCGGGCATAAAATTAAACCCAGCTAACTTTTCGCGCTCTCGCGCACGCACTAAATACAGTGCAATAGAGCTTAAGCATGTGCCTACTGGCAGTGTTATCACCATTGATAATTTACCTGCGGGCATTATTCGCTCGCCGCAGTGGTCGTCAAATAGTGAATACTTAGCCTTTGTGGTAGAGCAAAACAGGCGGCTCATCTTTGGGTGTATAATGCAAAAACTAAGCAAGCCAATGAGTTAAATGAGCTTGCACTCAATTCTGTGCTTACCGCAGCACCTTATAAATGGCTACCCGATAGCAGCGC
>NZ_JBFJHD010000100.1:0-11134 GCF_041613455.1 Pseudoalteromonas sp.
GGTGGCGGCGGCTTATTAGCTGGCATGGCGGTGTATATCAAATCGTTGCGCCCTGATATAAAAGTAATAGGGGTTGAAGCCGATGAAAGCGCCTGTTTACAAGCGGCGTTGCAAGCCGGTGAACCCGTAGAGCTGGAGCGGGTTGGCAGTTTTGCCGATGGGGTAGCAGTGAAAATTATTGGTGCGGAAACATTTCGCCTAGCACAAAAGTTTTGTGATGACGTCGTTACTGTTAGCAGTGATGAAATATGTGCGGCAATGCAAGACATTTTTGTGTCGACTCGTGCCATCGCCGAGCCATCAGGTGCATTGGCGACGGCAGGCCTTAAAAAATGGAGTCAGCAGTCGGGACAAAAAGGGCTGCATTTGGCCGCCGTACTGTCGGGCGCTAACTTAAACTTTGATCGCCTGCGTTATGTTGCTGAGCGTACCGCGTTAGGTGAAAAAAATGAAGCCTTGTTAGCGGTGACCATCAAGGAACAAAAAGGCAGTTTTAAACAGTTTTGTGCCTCGTTAGGCGGACGTGCCATTACCGAGTTTAATTACCGTTATGCAGGCCCCGGCGAAGCGCAAATTTTTGTTGGTATTGCGCTACGTCAAGGCGAGCAAGAGCTCGCAGAGCTCAAGCAAGACTTAGCGGCTAACCATTATCAATTTTGCGACCTATCAGATAATGAACTGGCTAAATTGCATGTACGTTATATGGTGGGAGGAAAAGCGCCAGAGCAATTACATGAGCGCCTGTTACGCTTTGAATTTCCAGAATACCCCGGCGCGCTGGCGCGCTTTTTAGATACTTTGGGCAGTAACTGGAATATCACCTTATTTCATTATCGTAATCATGGTGGCTCTATCGGTAATGTTTTAGCGGGGTTTGCTATTGAGCCTAACCAATATGAGGTGTTTAACGAGCATTTAACGCGCCTAGGTTATAGCGTTCAAGATGAAACTCAAAACCCGTGTTTTACGCAGTTTTTAACGTCACAGCCGCAGGTTAATAAAACCGATAATTTGGCCTCTGCTTAAGCTTCCTTTGTTGATAAGCACCTTTCGAGGTGCTTATCTATTCTTGCACTATTGATTTCAGCTGAAACTGCGCTAAGCAGATGCTATAGTAAAAAATTAATCATCTATTTGAGGTGCTTGCGTTGCTAGTTAAAGGATTAATAGCCGTTATGCTACTGGTTTGTTGTCAATTACACGCGCAACAAGCTGTGACATTACAATTAAAATGGACCCATCAGTTTCAATTTGCTGGTTATTACATGGCCAAACATAAAGGCTTTTATGAAGAGGTCGGTCTCGATGTCACCATTTTGCCAGCCGAGCAAAGTATGCCCGACAGTTTTGGTGCGGTAGCGCGAGGCGAGGCAGAGTTTGGCATTGCTCATTCGGGAGTATTACAGCAGCGTGTTGCCGGTAAGCCGTTTGTGGCTATGGCTGCCATGTTACAGTTTTCACCTTATTGTTGGATGGTGAAAGACACGTCCGATATTTTTCATGCCCGTGACTTTATGGGTAAACGCGTAACCGAAATAAGTAAAAAAGAGGCCGCGGAGTTATTAATCATGCTGCAACGCAGCGGCATTAATACCGATACTTTAACCTTTTACCAAGGAGATAATGCAACCCGCGCCTGGATCGATAATGAAATTGATGCACTGCAAGTGTATATCACCGACTTACCCTATTATATGGCGCAGCAAGGTATCGCACATCGCTTAATTTGTCCCCAAAGGTACGGTATGGATGTCTATGCCGATATTTTATTTACCAGCCAAGCGATGCTCAAAAACCACCCTCAAACAGTCGAAAGCTTTTATCAGGCAAGTTTAAGAGGCTGGCGCTATGCGTTGATGAATATGGATGAAGCAATTGGCGTTACTCAGCAATATTATGCCACCCATAAAAGTTTTCATCACTTAGCGTATGAAGCCGAGCTGTTAAAAGGTTACATTAGCACCCCCAGTACGAATATCGGCCATATGTCGATGGCTAAGTGGCGATTAATCGCCGATTTATACGGTATTGAACAAAGCGACTTTAACGAAGTGAAAGCTAGTTTTATTTATAACTACCAAGATCAAGACACACTGCAATTGTCTTGGATGCTGATTGCAGCGATTATAATTAGTATTGTGTCTATTCCACTGTATTTACGTTTAATGTTTAGCAATAAATAACTGCTTAATAATAGCGGGCATCAACTGCTATAATTAACTGTGTTTTATTATCCTAAGTTGTTATGACCCTAGCTGAGCAGTTTTCTGCACTTGATACCGTGTTAAGCCAAACACGCCAATATTGGCAGTGTACCGCCTTTGATTTTGATGCAATCCCTTGGCCTGAGTTACGTGAGCCGCTCAATAATTTAACCGATTTACAAGTGGCTGAGTTAGACAGTGAGCAACATCGGCTGTACCAATTTTTTCGCAGCTATATAAGCCCGCTTGCCGCACTGGCTGAGTTGGCAGCGCTACCAAGCGAGCAACCCTCGCGTAGCGACTACCCGTTTTGGCTGAGTAACGGCATTAAGGGCCGTAAATTTGAGCAATTACAAGATTTTGTATCGGCATTACCGACCAGTAACCAGCCCGTTTTAGAATGGTGTGCAGGTAAAGGTCATTTAGGCCGAATGCTGGCATTTAATGGCGCGCCAAGTGTCCACAGTATTGAGCTGCAAGCACACTTGTGTGAGCAAGGGCAGCACGCTGCGCAGCAGCAAGGACTGGCGATGCAATTTAGTCAGGCCGATGTGCTCAGCGATAATACCGCAGCATTTTTTCAGCGCGATATTCATGCTGTGGCATTGCATGCCTGCGGCGGCTTGCATCAAACATTTATGCAACAGGCCAGTGCGGCTAAGGTGGCGCAATTGAGTTTTTCGCCCTGTTGTTATCATTTATTTACGCCGATGCAGTATCAAGCGATGAGTAATTTAGCACAGCAAAGCCAGCTTAATTTAACCCATCGCGATTTAAAACTTGCCTTACAAGAAACGGTAACCGCACCGTCACGGGTCGCTAAAGTGCGTAAAACCGAAGTAGAATGGCGGCTCGGGTTTGATGCGCTGAGAAAATCGATTACCGGAGAGCAACATTACGTTAGTGTGCCTTCGGTTAATAAAGCGGTGTTCTCAGATTCATTTAAATCATTTTGTGCATGGGCGGCTGAAAAAAAGTCCCTTAAACTACCGCAACAAGTTGATTATAATAAGTTTTTACTCATTGGTCAGGCGCGAAAAAAAGTAACAGAACGCATTGAACTGGTTCGACATGTGTTCAGAAGAGCAATAGAAGTTTGGCTTGTGCTCGATCGTGCTTTATATTTGCAACAACAAGGGTATCAGGTCAGTGTTAAAACGTTTTGTGAAAAGCAGTTAACACCGCGTAATATTTTGATCCTGGCACAGTTACCGTCTTCGACTAAAAAAGAGATGCAATGAGAAAACTAAAAAACTTATTCGACAACAATAAACGCTGGGCAGATCGCACAAGCAAGGCGGATCCTAACTTCTTTAAAATATTATCAATGCAGCAAAATCCCGAATATTTATGGATTGGTTGCTCTGATTCACGCGTGCCAGCCAATCAAATTGTTGACTTACTGCCGGGCGAGCTGTTTGTGCATCGTAATGTTGCCAATGTGGTGGTGCACACAGATCATAACTGTTTATCGGTGATGCAGTACGCCGTAGAAGTATTAAAAGTAAAACACATCATGGTGGTGGGCCATTACGGCTGTGGTGGTGTACAAGCGGTGCTTAACGAAGATCGTTTTGGTTTTATTGATAATTGGCTGCGTCATGTTGGTGATGTCAAAGAAAAACACTTAGAGCAACTTAATGCCCTGCCAGAAGAGCAACGCTTAAGCCGCTTAATTGAGTTGAATGTGATTGAGCAGGTACGTAATGTATCGCGTACCAATATAGTGCAAGATGCGTGGG
Source organism: Pseudoalteromonas sp. (assembly GCF_041613455.1). Taxonomy (GTDB): domain Bacteria; phylum Pseudomonadota; class Gammaproteobacteria; order Enterobacterales; family Alteromonadaceae; genus Pseudoalteromonas. The sequence continues at coordinate 3,947 of NZ_JBFJHD010000100.1, forward strand.
CACGTGGCCAAGATTTATCGATTCATGGCTGGGTATACGGTTTAGAAAATGGCCACTTACATGACTTAGAATCGGTAGTAACATGCGCAGCTGAAGAAGCCGACGTATACAAAAAAGCGGTGCAGCACGTATTTGAAAAAATAGATCACGGATAATTAGCGCCATGACAAAAACGGCGGTGCTGATTGGAGCAACAGGGTTAATAGGGCATGAATTATTGCAAAAGCTACTGCACAGCCCTGACTTTTCAAAGGTGATTGCTTTGACCCGTCGTCAACTCACAGTGCGTCATGCGAAGTTAGTTAACCATGTTATTGAGTTTGATAAGTTAACCAATTACGGCCGGTTATTTAAAGGCGATGTGCTTTTTTCGTGCTTAGGTACTACGCGCAAACAAGCGGGCTCCCTCGCGGCGCAGCGTAAAGTTGATTTTGACTATCAATTTATTGCCGCCCAGTTGGCGGCTAACAACCAGCTAGCACACTACTGTTTAGTATCATCAAGTGGGGCAAACGCACACAGCCGTAGTCAGTATTTAAAAATGAAAGGGCAGTTAGAGCAGCAAATAAAGCCGCTGCACTTTTCACGCATTAGTATTTTTCAACCCTCGTTGTTGGTGGGTAAACGAAAGCAGTTTAGGGTTGCTGAGACTATCGGCAGTGTGCTGCTGCCATTAGTCACTCGACTCCCCTTATTAGCCGCGTATAAACCGATCACCGGCGAACGCGTTGCGCAAAAAATGCTTGCGGTCAGCCTAGAGCAACGCGAAGCACTGCGCTACTATGTGCTTGATGAGCTATTTACATAACCGATAAGCAAAAGGCAGCCGCAGCTGCCTTTTTACGTTTGGCTAGTTAGTTAGCCATTATTCAGTGTTGTTGCTAGCACTAAGTTGCTGTTCAAGCAGCGCTACTTTTTCTTCTAATGCCGTCAGTTTTTCTCGCGTACGAATAAGCACTTGGCTTTGCACATCAAACTCTTCGCGGCTGACAAAGTCCATCTCAGCAAGCTTGTTTTGTAACACTTGTTTGGTTTTGCCTTCGAGTGTATCGGCTAGGTTTTTTACCCCTTGAGGCATATTGCTGGTAATTTGCTTGGCAATTTCTTCAAGTTTTGCTGGATTGATCATGTGTATCCTGTGCGTAGTGCCTAAAATGATAATAACTAATATTACCTTATTGGCTAGGCGTATTGTAGTGATTACGTTAAAATTGCCCGTCTTTGTGTAATTCTCTTTGGTGGCTATGAAACTCAACCCTAAACAAGATGAAGCGGTAAAATATATCAGTGGCCCCTGCCTGGTGTTAGCGGGCGCGGGATCGGGTAAAACACGTGTTATTACCAATAAAATCGCTTATTTAGTGCAAAAATGCGAGTACAAAGCGCGTAATGTGGCCGCCGTGACGTTTACTAACAAAGCCGCCAAAGAAATGCGTGAGCGCGTAATGCAAACGCTTGGCAAGCAAGAAGCAAAAGGCTTGTGGGTCTCTACGTTTCATACCTTAGGGTTGGAGATCATAAAAAAAGAATTAACGACTTTGGGTTTTAAACCGGGCTTTTCATTGTTTGATGATCAAGATACCAACCAGCTGTTAACTGAATTGACCGAAGCAGAATTAGAAAAAGACAAAGACCTGCTGAAGCTATTAAAAATGCAAATTGGTAGCTGGAAAAACGAACTTATTTTACCTGAGCAAGCAATCGCCGAAGCCAGAGAACCCCAAAAAGCGTTATTTGCGCAACTGTATGCGCGTTACCAAAATCAGCTACGCGCCTATAATGCGTTGGATTTTGATGACTTAATTATGATCCCCACCTTATTACTGACGCATAATGCCACCTCGCGTGAGCGCTGGCAGCAACGCTTTAAGTACCTGCTGGTGGATGAGTATCAAGATACCAATACCAGCCAGTATCAATTGGTTAAATTACTTGTTGGTGAACGCGCCCGTTTTACTGTGGTAGGGGATGACGACCAATCGATTTATTCTTGGCGGGGCGCGCGGCCGCAAAACTTGGTGTTGTTGAGTAAAGATTACCCGGGGCTTAGGCTGATCAAGTTAGAGCAAAACTACCGCAGTGCAGGACGTATTTTAAAAGCGGCCAATATTCTGATCGCCAATAACCCACATGAGTTCGAGAAAAAGCTATTCAGTGAGCTGGGCTATGGTGAACCCATTAAGGTGATTGGTTGTCGTGACGAAGAGCATGAATCTGAGCGTGTGGTGGCTGAAATTATTTCCCATAAGTTTATGAAGCGTACCAGTTATAAAGATTACGCTATTTTATACCGGGGTAACCATCAGGCACGTGGTTTTGAAAAATCGTTAATGAGTAACCGTATTCCGTATAAAATTAGTGGCGGTATGTCGTTTTTCTCGCGTTCAGAAATTAAAGATATTATGGCGTATTTGCGGTTACTGGTTAATCAGGATGATGACAATGCCTTTTTGCGCATTGTGAACACGCCGCGTCGTGAAATAGGCACAGTTACGCTGGAAAAGCTTGGCACCTTAGCCAATGAAAAACATATGAGCTTATTTGCTACTTGTTTTGATAACGACTTAGGCTATCGCTTAAAAGGCCGTGGTTTTAATGCGCTAGCTGGTTTTGCGCGCTGGATTGTTGAACTCTCAGATAGAGCGGTGCGTGGCGATACCCTTGAAGCGGTAAAAGACTTAGTGCGAGAAATTAACTACGAAGCCTACTTGTACGAGTCATCGCCCAGTGCTAAAGCCGCCGAAATGCGGATGAAAAATGTCTCGGAGCTGTATCGTTGGATCACCGATATGCTCACTGGCGACGCCGATAACGAGCCAATGACGCTGGCTGAAGTAGTGAGTAAACTCACCCTACGCGACATGCTCGAACGTAACGAAGAAGAAGACGAAAGCGATGCGGTACAGTTGCTGACATTGCACGCCTCCAAAGGCTTAGAGTACCCTTATGTATTTATGGTGGGCATGGAAGAAGGACTACTGCCGCATCAAGTCAGTATTGATGAAGATAATGTGGATGAAGAGCGACGCTTAGCTTATGTAGGTATCACCCGTGCACAGCAGGAGCTAACCTTAACCTATGCAAAAATTCGCCGCCAATTTGGCGAAACGTCAGACACTGAACTCAGCCGTTTTGTACAAGAGCTACCACAAGATGATTTAGCGTTTGAAAATAAAAAAGCCCCTAACACGCAAGCAGAGCGTATGGAAAAAGGCCAAGCCCGTGTGGCCAATTTACGCGCTATGCTCAAAAAGCCGCAATAGTAACGCGAGCGTCTCATGCTAATTTTGCTGAGATTGATGACTTGGTTGTGCACCTGACTCTGTGTCTAACAGGGCGTGCTGTCGGCCAACAAAATATGCCAAGCCGTGTTTGTCTAATAGCGCCCTAAAATTCAAAATTGAAGGGCCTTTGGCAATCACTTTGGTATTACTTATGCTGGTAATTGTGAGTACTCCTTGCAGCTGTAACCCCACACTGTCTTGCTGTAATACACGTTTACTAAAGGTTGAACTGAGCAGTAAGTAATCAAAGTGTAGCTCGGTTAGTAAGTTCAGTTCACAGCGGTCTTTCGCAAAATTATTTAGCCCAATAGAATAACCAAGCGCTGAAAGTTTCGCTAAATTTTCTAGTTGTGTGGCGCTGGCATAGCGTATTTCTTGTTCGTCAAACAGCAAACACAGTTGTTTTTTAACGTTAAGTTTCGCTAATAGCTCGCTAACTAAGTGAAACTTACCTTGCTCTAACAGCAAAGCAGAACAAGGAAATAAAGCGCTATGTAAATTAGCATTGCTGGCGTGTGTATACGCTTGCTGCAGTAGCTGTAATTCAACCTTAAAGTGCTGTTCTTTATTACTGGCAAATTTCTTTAATATTTCAAAACTGGCATGACCCAGCACAGGGTGTTCACCGAACGCTTCAAGTAATACTTCCGCCTGATTATCTTCATCTAGGGTGATGATATCGGCGCGCCTTAGGCTCATCGCCAGTTGCTCTAAGTTATGCTGCGCGTTACTGTGCTGTTGCGTGAGTGACTGTGTTAATAGCGGATGAAATAATTCGTAACGATTTTTACCTGCGTTTTTTGCGTAATACATAGCGGCGTCGGCATCACGAATGATTTCATCGGTATTTTTATAGCCTTGTTTTGAATAAGTGATGCCAATACTTGCACCACTTTGTAATGCAGTGCCTTTTAATATAAGCGGTTTTTCCATTAACTTAATAATGCGGCTTGCTACATCTTCCGCTTGCTGCGGTTGCGTTAAATGAGTCAGTAAAATTACAAATTCATCGCCCCCTAAGCGGGCCAACAAATCATGCTCTCTAATACATTCGCTGAGTAGCTCGCCAATGCGAATTAAAAACTGATCACCGGCCTGATGGCCTAGCTGATCATTAATATTTTTAAATTTATCTAAATCAATAAATAATACCGCGAAATGCTGATCGACAAAGCGCTGGTAATGCTGCAAGGCTTTTTCAAGTTGAGTTAAAAATAAACTGCGATTAGGTAAGCCGGTAAGCGAATCATGATGGGCATCGTGGTAAAGCTGTTGTTCTATTTTTTTTCGCTCATCAATTTGCATTTGTAAATGCAAATTAGCTTGGCGTAGCGCTTTGGTTTTTTCATCGACACGAAACTCGAGCTCTTGGAGGCTCTTTTTTAACGCTTGGTTAGCGAGTTTTGTTTGCAATACCGTGGCAATTTGATGCGAGACAAAAGTAATCAGTTCGCAATCATCCTGAGTAAAAACATGTTGGTCGTTATAAGCTTGGCAAACAATTAAGCCAATAACCCCTTGGGATGTTTTCAGTGGCGCACCCAACCAACTGGTAGCCATTTGGTGCTTAGCCGTGGGAGCGGTGCGTTCAATAACACCGCTGTGAATTAATTGCTGTGCTCTTTGAGAATCTATTAGCTGAGTTGATTTTGTAGCAATGACCAGTTCGCTATAGCCTTTTGCAAAGCGACGCGGTTGGGTATCTTTTTTATATTCATCTACGTAATAAGGAAAGCTGATCCAGCCCGATTGTTCGTCATACAGAGCAATGTAAAGATTTTCGGCGTAGGTTATCGATTTTATAATTTGATGAATTTGTAAGTAAGCATCATCAATATTATTCGCCTGTGTGGCCAGCTCCGATATTTTGAATAAAATTTGCTGACGTTGTAATACACGTTTACGCTGTTCTATTTCAAGGTTGAGTGCAGCGTTACTTTGTGTCAGCGCTTGGGTGCGAATTTTAACTTCGGCTTCGAGTAGCTCGCGCTTTTTAACGCGCTCTATGGCGGTAGCTAAATACAGCGACATTACTTCAAGTAATTGTATTTGCTGAGCACTATATCCCTGTTTAGTGTCATAACTTTGCGCTGCAAGTACGCCAATAATATGTTTAGACTGATATACGGGTACGCCAACCCAGTGCTCTGCGGGAGTGCCTAACGCTTTAAACAGGCCTTCATCGGCTGCATTTTGCATTTGTTGCTTGGTAAAATAAGTGGTTTTACCTTGTTTAAATACGTAGCCGGTAGCCCCTTCACTGAAACTGTTTTGCTGCTTGAGCGCAACGGCAATACCATCTTTTTCATCGGAAAAATAAGACAGCTCTAAAATACCGCTATCGGGATTGGCTAACACCACATAAAAGCTTTTACTGGGCACATACTTTTGTAAAATATCGTGTATAGCGGGGTATAACTGGGCTAACTCAGGCACAGTACTGGCCTGCTCTGATAATTGGATCAGTGCATTTTGCAAATGATGGGTGTGTTTGTACTTTTTCAGTAGCGCTTTAAGACGCCTATTTTGATGTGCTAACTTACTGGGTACTGTGAGATTATCTTCCAATGAATGTTAACCAGTTGTGTTATTTTTGTATAGTTATTAACCTTATAATTTCATTTTTAACCATGGACGTCAAGTATATCTTGGGCAAATTTGATGTTAAAACTAACCGTAATGGCATTAAAAAAGGCTTACCTAGTCGGTAAGCCTTTTTATAGATTGCACTACACTTTATTTGCTAGTCATAAAATCGATAGCGGCGCTGATTTCATCGTCAGAACAATCCATACATGTTCCTTTAGGAGGCATCGCGTTAAAGCCGTTAAGCGCATGATCTAATAGTACATCTTTACCTTTGGCTAGACGTGGTGACCAGTCATCAGCCGACTTAGGAGCGCCTAAAGCACCGGTACCATGACAGGCAAAACACGCTGCTTGGTATACTTGTTCACCAGAGCGTGGGCCCGTTGGTGCAGCAGGCGCTGCCGCTTTGTCACCTTCTAGGTAAACAGCACCGATTGGTGCGAGACGTTTTTTGATGGCATCTTCAGTCATAGCGTTATCATATGGCTGTGCGTATGCGGTGGTTGCTAGCATGAGTAATGCCGCAGCTGATAGTTTTTTCATTTTGCCTTGCCCACTTCAATTTGAACGTGATCGATCACGAATATAAATGACGGAATTTAAACCAATTATAACCCCCCTCAGCAATTTATAAAACGCCAAGAATAGAATATTATTGATAAAATCGCTTAATATCTGCGTTAACTCAATAATAACAGCACCTTACTCTATTTTTTAGCGAGTTTGTGCTGTTTTATCAGTCAGCCTCTAGTGGCTTGTCGGTGCGTAAAAGTTAGCTAAGTGCAACTACTTTAGCAACCAGTTTTGCAATACCGGCATCGGCATCAAGAATTGATTCTGCCAGCATATAAGCGGGGGTCGTCACCAGCTTATGTTGTTGATCAATAACAATATCGTCTACTGCACACTCTGTATGCTGCGCCCCTAATGTGGTCAGCGCCGCGGCGGTATCGCTATCATCACCTATGGTGAGTTGCGCATTAGTGTAAATAAAGGGGATCAGTGCTGGGGCAATACACATATAGCCCGCCGCTTTATTTGCACTGGCAAACGCCTTACAGGCAGTAAGCACTTGTTCGTTAACGCTTGCCTCGGCTCCTTTTATTGCAAAGTTAGATAAATTTTTCGCAACACCAAACCCACCGGGTATGATCAGGGCGTCAAATTGTGCGACGTCTAGTTCATCAAGCGCTTTAATTTCGCCACGCACAATGCGCGCTGACTCTACCAGTACATTGCGGTTGCCAGGTACTTCTTCGCCGGTAAGGTGGTTAATAATATGAAACTGTTCTATGTCGGGAGCAAAGCACTGATA
>NZ_JBFJHD010000101.1:0-11087 GCF_041613455.1 Pseudoalteromonas sp.
TGGAGCGGCACACGAGGCTCGAACTCGTGACCTCGACCTTGGCAAGGTCGCGCTCTACCAACTGAGCTAGTGCCGCATTCTTTATCAGCTATTTGAATTATCACTTGTTATTTATGTGAACATTCAGGTAACTGATTAATTTCCGTTTTGTTTATCTTGGGGGCTATGCCCTCTCAACACGGACGCATTCTACAGAGATTATTAAACGCGTCAATACAAAAAATGCTAGTTTTGAACTGTTTGATTATTTTTTATCTAATGTGGTGCGTTATTAGACGTTTAGAATCAATTTTTGCTCAATTCACTCCATGCTGACAGCAAATATTGCAGCATTGAGCTTAAGGTTAAAAAGGTTGCTACATACAATAAGCCAAAACTTAAATAGTTCATCCAGCTGTCGTACTGCCAAATCAAACCAATAATGGCTAACATTTGTGCCGCTGTTTTTATTTTACCCATATTAGATACAGCCACATTACCGCGCTTACCTTGCTCTGCCATCCACTCTCGCAGCGCTGAGATAACAATTTCTCTACTTATGATAATAAGTGCCGGTATCGTCATATACATTGACTGATAATGTTCTGAGAGTGCCACTAGAGCTGCGCATACCATCACTTTATCGGCAACGGGGTCTAAAAAGGCGCCAAAGGGTGTTGACTGCTCAAGCTTACGCGCTAAATAGCCATCGAGTATATCGGTGACTGATGCGAACCAAAATATAAAAGCCGCAGCAAAAAGCGCCCATGAATAAGGTAAATAAAATACCACCAAAAAAATGGGGATAAGAAAAAGTCTAAAGGTTGTGAGTGTGTTTGGAATATTCCACATAACTACTTGGATATGTCTTTTTTGCTATATTCGCATGAAGGGCTAGCCCTTGTCATGCAAATGGTTAAATATCTTCTCAGCCATGTCAGGGCTGATCCCAGGTACTTTCTTTAACTGTTCTATATTAGCAGCTTTTACCCCTTGCATGCCCCCTAAATATTTTAATAATGTTTGCCGGCGTTTAGCACCGACTCCATTAATTTCTTCTAATAATGATTGCGTGCGTTGTTTTTGGCGTTTATTACGGTGTCCGGCAATTGCAAAGCGATGTGATTCATCGCGTATATGTTGAATTAAATGCAGTGCTGGCGCATCTGAGTCCATGGCAATCGTTTTGCGCCCACCATCTATTAACAAGGTTTCAAGGCCCGGTTTACGGCTGGTGCCTTTGGCGACCCCGACAAGTAACGGCATTTTGCTATGCGGCCAGCTGGCAAAATAGTGCTCTGCACGCGCTAATTGCCCTTTACCCCCATCGATAAAAATAACGTCGGGAATTTTTTCTTCGTCTACTAATTTGTTATAGCGCTTATTAAGCGCAAACTCCATCGCAGCATAATCATCGCCACCGGTGATACCTGTGACATTATAACGTCGATATTCTTTCGAGTTCGGGCCTTGCGAATCAAATACCACACAACTTGCCACCGTGTTTTCACCCATTGTATGGCTAATATCAAAACACTCCATACGGGTAATATCATCTAGTCGCAACGTGGCTTTTAACTGTGCATAACGTTTATTAATCGAATCTTGTGTGCTTTGTTTCACTGTAATGCTATTTAATGCATTTTTATTAGCTAACTGTAAGTACTGTGCTCGCTCACCACGGGTAACCACTTTTAGTGATACTTTGCGTTCACTAATTTCAGTTAAGGCTTCACCAAGCGCAGTACTTTCTTCAATTTCAAACGGTAAAATAATTTCTTTGGCAATACGCCCAGTCGCCCCCGGCGCTAAGTAATACTGCCCTAAAAACGAGGTGAGTATTTCTTGCTCACTGGAGTCTTTTGGCACTTTAGGAAAATAAGTTTTACTGCCCAGCACTTTGTGGTCGCGGATCATTAATAAATGAATGCCATTTAAGCCATTTAAATGGGCAAAGCCGACCACATCCATTTCAGCAAAATTGCCCGAAATAGACTGTTGTTCCTGCATTTTACGCAGTAACATAATTTGGTCGCGCACTTTCGCAGCGAGTTCAAAATTAAGCTGCTCACTGGCTTTTTCCATTTTAGCGATTAGATCAGCTATTACTTCATGGGATTTACCGGTTAAAAACTTACGCACATAATTAACTTGCTGTGCATATTCCTCTTCAGAGACTTTATTTACACACGGCGCAGAGCAGCGTTTTAATTGATACTGTAAACAGGGACGACTACGCGCACGATAATACGCATCTTCGCATTGACGTACCGGAAAAATTTTTTGCATTAAGCGTAAGCTTTCAGAAACCGCCCCGGCACTGGGAAACGGACCAAAATATTCACCTTTAACTTTACGACTGCCGCGGTGAAACGCGAGTCGTGGATGCTTATGATTAGTGAGTAAAATATAAGGGTATGATTTATCGTCGCGTAATAAAATATTGTAACGAGGCTGGTATTTCTTTATCAGGTTATTTTCTAGCAGCAGTGCTTCAGTTTCGGTATTGGTGAGCGTCACCTCTATATTGCAAATATTACTGACCAGCACCCGTGTTTTGCTGTCGGTAATATTACTGCGAAAATAGCTACTGACACGCTTTTTTAACTGCTTAGCTTTACCAACATAAATAACTTGATTGTCACTATCGAGCATACGGTAAACACCCGGCTCGCTCGATAGCGTTTTTAAAAATTGGACGTGATCAAATTCAGACATAAATTATGACTGGTAAGAGACGTCAATATCGATCATTTTGTAGCGAATTGCCAAATGTGTTAGCTCAACATCGCCACCCACATTTAACTTTTCAAACATACGATAGCGGTAGCTGTTTACTGTTTTAGAGCTTAAATTTAAGCGTTCTGCTATATTTTGTGCTTTTTCACCTTTGGTGATCATCAGCATTATTTGTAGCTCACGCTCGGATAAACTATGAAATGGATTTTCGTCGCTACGCCCGCTGACTTGGGCTAACGCAATTTGCTGCGCAATTTCTGGCGCAATGTAGCGTTGACCGGCATGTACACAGCGAATAGCACGCACCATTTCATCGGAGCCAGCGCCTTTAGTTAAAAAGCCCTGAGCGCCTATTTGCATCACAGTACTTGGGAACGGATCTTCACAATTAACTGTTAACACAATAATTTTTACATCGGGGCAATAACGACAAATCTTTTTCGTCGCTTCGAGTCCGCCCATACCAGGCATATTCACATCCATCAGTACGATATTGGGCGAATGTTGACGACAAAACTGCACAGCTTCTTCGCCGGTTTTAGCTTCACCAACCACCTTAAAGCCTCGTACATCTTCAAGAATACGTTTGATCCCTGTTCGTACCAGTTCATGATCATCAACTAAAAGAACATTAATCAATGCAGCACCCTCACTAACCTAATAACTCGCAATTTAATAACATTAATTTGCCACTGTAACATAAATAAAATGTGATAATACCGCGTATTATCACATTGCTTTGACTCTGTGCTTAATTGTAACTTAAAAAAGCCACACAGCTACTTTATTATGCTTTTTCGTTAAAGCGATCCACCCATAACGCAATAATACCATCGCCGGTTACGTTACACGCGGTGCCAAAACTATCTTGTGCTAAATAAAGCGCAATCATTAATGCAACGGCCCCTTCATTGAAGCCCAGCATGCTGGTTAATAAACCGAGTGCTGACATTACCGCACCACCGGGCGCACCCGGCGCGGCAATCATTACCACCCCTAACATCATAATGAATGGCAACATAGCCATTAAAGAAGGAACCCCCATGCTCGGAGATAAAAACATCACCGCCATCGCACAAGTAACAATCGTAATGGTCGAACCCGATAGGTGAATCGTGGCACACAGCGGTACGGTAAAGTTAGCCACATCTTCTTTTACATTATTGGCTTTACTTGACTGCAGTGATACAGGAATGGTCGCAGCGCTCGACATAGTACCTAATGCGGTAAAATACGCCGGCAACATGTTTTTAATCAGTTCAATTGGGTTGCGTTTCAGTAATAACCCTGTTGTTACATACAACACAGTTAACCATAACCAATGCATAACTAATGCGGCAATCAGCACCACACCAAATGCTTGTAGTGTATCAACCACGGTACCGGCAACCGTCATTTCTGCAAACACACCTGCAATATAAAATGGCAATGCAGGAATAATGACCTTAGACAACAGCCCGTCAATAATATCACGGCCTTGATCAGACACTGTTTTAAGCGTGGTGAGTCCCAGTTGACTCATACCAATACCAAATATAAACGCGGTGGCAAGGGCCGTCATTACGCCCATTAACGGGGGTATTTCTAAATCGATGAAACTGCCTAGCTCGGTGACCGATTCAGCTTCAAAAGTAATACCGCCGCTTAAGAACGGGATAACCGCCGTTACCAGTAAAAATGCTAATGTACCGGCAATGACCGTTGAACCATAGGCAAAACCCACTGTTTTACCCAATAAGTGGCCTGAGCCTTTAGGTAATCCAGCGATACCCGATGCAATAAAAAATAAAATAATCAATGGAATAGTAAAGGAGATCAACTGACCAATCAGTTCCTTGACTGTGTATAAAAGTTCAACGCCGACTAGAGGGATGTAAAGTCCAGCTAAGATACCGGCCACAATACCGGCAATTAATTTTAAGATTAACTTCATTGTGATTGCTTTATTGGATTTAGATAGTATGTTTTTATCATGTTTTGCATAGCTTGTGTCATAAAACTGTTCAACTGCAGTTCATTTGCACAATTAATCAGCAAAAAGTTAATAATCAGCGCTAATTTAGAAAAAAGTTGGCACTCGCAACAGATTAAGCTCATTATTTAAAGAGGCCACTGAGTGGTTAACATCGTGGTTTGTAATAACCAAGCAAGCAACAATCCTTGCTTCTTATTTCAGTTAGTTATAAGCCCAATCGATATATGTTATAGCCAAACTTTACTTTAATTTTTTTTAACTCTTAGTAAAGTGTGTTTATATAGTTAGTTACAAAGCTACTAACACGTTGAGCGGATTGTATCCAAAGGAACATTATGTCTACTATTTTTGAAGATAACTCACTAAGCATTGGTAATACACCACTGGTAAAACTTAACCGTGTTACCGGTGGCAATGTGTACGCTAAAATTGAATCTCGCAACCCAAGCTTTAGTATTAAATGTCGTATTGGCGCGTCAATGATTTGGGAAGCGGAAAAGTCTGGTCAACTAACAAAAGACAAAGAGCTGATTGAACCGACTTCGGGTAACACCGGTATCGCATTGGCGTTTGTTGCGGCTTCGCGTGGCTATAAATTAACGCTTACTATGCCAAACACTATGAGCTTAGAGCGCCGTAAGTTACTTAAAGCACTGGGTGCCAACTTAGTCCTCACCGATGGCGCTAAGGGTATGAATGGCGCAATTGCCAAAGCCAAAGAAATTAAAGCCAGCGATCCGGATAAATATATTTTACTGCAACAGTTCGAAAACCCGGCCAACCCTAAAATTCACTTTGAAACTACCGGTCCAGAAATTTATGACGCACTGGATGGTAAGGTTGACTTTTTCGTTGCTGGCGTGGGCACGGGTGGCACTATTACTGGCGTCAGTCGTTATCTTAAAAACGAAAAAGGCCTCAAGGTAAAATCAATAGCAGTAGAGCCAAGCAACTCACCGGTGATTAGTCAAACTCTAGCTGGTGAAGAAGTGAAACCCGGCCCACATAAAATTCAGGGCATAGGCGCAGGCTTTATTCCAGGTAATTTAGATTTATCGCTGATTGACGGTGTTGAGCAAGTGACTAATGAAGAATGTATGGCCATGGCTCACGAACTAATGAAGCAAGAAGGTATTTTAGTTGGTATTTCATCAGGTGCGGCGGTGGTAGCTGCTAAACGTATTGCCGAAAAACCAGAAAATGCCGATAAAAACATTGTGGTTATATTACCCAGTGGCACTGAGCGTTATTTATCAAGCCCGATGTTTGATGAACAATTTAGCGAACAAGAACTAGTACAATAACAGCATCATTAATCACAGCATAAAAAAGGATGAATTTATCATCCTTTTTTATTGTTTATCATCTATTAAGCGCCTATCCTTGGTTCCCCTCTTTACATCCACGGTGTTAAACCACACAATTTACGCAAATTGACTCCAAAACTATTAATAATGAAAACAATAACCTCGCTGTTTAGTTTAATTTTATGCTTATTGATTACAGGCTGTTACGAGCAAACCCCCACGGTTGATAATTCACCAGGAGATACTGCGATCGCTTTTTTTGATGCACTCTATAACCAAAACGATCTACAAAAAGCAACAACAATGGCAACACCACGGCTAGCAAGGGTGATGAAATCATACGGCACAGTGAGCCAAGTAACGCGCACCTTATTTAACATGCAGTTTGATCAGGTGCTGATTGAAGTGGATATGTCGAATATGAGTTTACGCCAGCAATATGCTGATAAGGCGCAAATAAATATCATCTTTACCGGCACATTCAACGGTAAAAAAATTGACGATATGCGCAGTGTCCAATTGCTATATAAAAAGCGTAACTGGTACGTGAATAAAATACTCTCCGACCCATATGCGCGCTAGGGTAACAACTTAGCTGCAATAAAAAGCCTCACCTTGCATACACAAGGTGAGGCTTTTTTAAATCATTAATTAAAGCTCGCCGGGCTGAAAGTTATCAACCGCGATGGCTTGTTTTCTTAATTTATTGGCATGCTGCATTGCATCGGCATCGCTTTGCGCTAATAAATCATGCTCTAACGCGTGCTTAATCGCCCCTTCAATGTCTAACGTCGCGGGCACTTTGCCATTACGTTGCCACTGCTTTAAGTCTTTGAACTGCGACTGCATATCGTGCATCGCTAAAAACGCCTGCTCCATTACGCCCGTGCCGCCCTTTTCATCGACATAACATAAATGCGTTAAACGATTTCTAAATACCCCAGGCTGAGTCATGTGTTCGCAAATAACTTGGGCTGTTTCATCACTGGGTTTGTGATAGTGGTTACCCAACGGAAACACGATTCGTTTTAGCACAAAATTAACCACTGGATTAGAGAAGTTTTTAAAGAAGCCATCAAATGCTTGGCCTATCTCATACAGTGATGTTTCTATTGCATATTTCACAAACGGTAAATCGGCTTGTTGACGACCTTCATCTTCATAGCGCTTTAACACCGTAGAAGCTAAGTACAAGTGGCTAAGAACATCCCCTAATCGTGCAGAGATCATTTCTTTACGTTTCAGCTCGCCACCTAACATTAGCATCGCCACATCGGTGCATATTGCTAAGCCGCGGCTCATTCTACCCAGCTGCTTGTAGTATACAGCGGTTTGGCCACTCACCGGCGCGTTAGCAAAGTAACTGCGTGTTAAGCCATGCACCAAGGCCATGCTGGCATTACATGCGGCAAATTTAATATGGCTCATTAATAAACCATCAAATTGCTCTAATGCAGCATCATCATCGTCCATGGCGGCCGCTTCCATTTCTTTTAATACAAACGGATGACAGCGCGTGGCCCCTTGACCAAAAATCATTAAGTTACGAGTTAAAATATTCGCCCCTTCCACGGTAATCGATACCGGAATACCCATATATCCATGGGCTAAATAGTTATTTGGCCCCACTTGAATACCTTTACCCGCATGAATATCCATGGCATCGTTCATCACGGTGCGGCCCATTTCCGTCATGTGGTATTTGGCAATGGCGGTAACCACCGAGGGACTGAGTTTTAAATCGATTGCCCCTGCGGTCATTAAGCGGCACGATTCAAGGGCATAAGTTAAGCCACCAATGCGAGCTAAGGCTTCTTGCACCCCTTCAAATTGGCCAATTGAGACGCCAAATTGCTGGCGTACCATTGCATAAGCCGAGGTCATTTTTGCCGCTAAATGCCCGGTTGCGGTACTCAGTGCAGGCAAGGAGATACCCCGCCCCGCACTTAAGCATTCAACCAGCATCCGCCAACCACGCCCTGCGCCTTGTTGCCCGCCAATAATCCAATCGAGTGGAATAAACACATCTTCACCGTATGTGGTGCCATTCATAAACGCCATATTGAGTGGATAATGACGCTCGCCCGTTTCAACCCCTGGGTGATCGGTAGGAATAAGCGCACACGTAATACCGAGCTCTTTTTTATCCCCTAATAACCCATCAGGATCATACATCTTAAACGCAAGCCCAAGCACAGTGGCAACCGGTGCAAGAGTAATATAGCGCTTAGACCAATTTAACCGCAGGCCTAATACCTGCTCGCCATTGTGCTCACCTTTACAGACTATACCGCTATCGGGGATACCGCCTGCATCAGAGCCTGCTTCTGGCCCGGTTAGCGCAAAACACGGTACATCTTCACCCGTGGCTAACGTTGGTAACCATCGTTCTTGCTGTTCTGGGGTACCATAATGGAGTAATAACTCACCGGGGCCTAAGCTATTCGGCACCATCACCGTCACCGCGGCGGTTAAACTTTTAGTGGCAATTTTTGACACTATGGTCGAGTTAGCGATTGCTGAGAATTCACGACCACCAAACTTTTCAGGGATAATAAGCGCAAAAAAGCCTTCTACCTTTAAGTAGTCCCACACTTGCTTAGGTAAATCTTTATCTTTTTGCACAATTTGGTAGTCATCCAGCATCGCCAGTAAGGTTTCAACTTGATTATCAATAAATGCATTTTCTTTATCACTTAACTCCGGCTTGGGAAAGTGATGCAGCTTTTGCCAGTCAGGATCACCACTAAATAGTTCGCCATCCCACCAAACATCGCCCGCTTCCATAGCTTCGCGCTCGGTTTGCGATAACGGCGGTAATACTTTTTTAAACATTTTAAACGCCGGCCGGCTGATCACGTTAAGGCGAATATCTTTAACAACAAAAATAACCACCAGCACAACGATCAGCAATATTAAAAACACTGACATAGCACATTCCTTATACATTAAATTTAAATAGTGATGTAATTATGACCGTTCTCAATTTAAATACAATCATTCTTCAGTCGTAAGAGATTCATTTTATTGTTTTAAAATTCACTGCTATATTAGCGCTGCTAACATAACAATAATATAAAGGAACACCATGAGACACCCTCACTTTAAGCTAACTATCAGCGCTATAGTCGTGGCCAGTACGCTAGCCTTAACTGCCTGTGATACACAAACAAGCCCAGCGCAGCCGCAGCAAGAAGCCACGCCTGCGGCGGTCACCGTTAACGACGCCAAGGCATTTATAGCGGCAACCGAAAAAGAGCTCTCAGCCCTTTATTTAGAAGCCAGCCGCGCCGATTGGATCTACGCCAACTTTATTACCCACGATACCTCAGCGTTGTCGGCTGAAGTGAACCGTAAAATGACCGAAACCGTAGTGCGCTTGGCAAATCAAGCCGCTCAGTTCGACCAGCTTGAGCTTGATTACGATGCGCGACGTAAACTCGATAAACTAAAACTGGCATTAACTTTACCGGCTCCACAAGACACAGATAAAACCGCGCAGCTGTCACACATAGTCGCTCAGTTAGGCGGTTTATATGGCAAAGGTCAGTACTGTAAGGACAATGGCAGCTGTTTAAGTTTAGGTGATATGACAGCAACCATGGCAACGAGCCGCGATTACAATGAATTACTGGACTTATGGCAAGGGTGGCGTCAAATCGCCAAGCCGATGCGCCCGCTTTACCAGCAGCAAGTGACATTGACTAACGAAGGTGCTAAAGAGCTAGGTTATGCCGATACCGGTGCTATGTGGCGCAGTAAATACGATATGCCTGCCGATGACTTTGCCACTGAGCTAGACCGCATTTGGGGACAAGTAAAGCCGCTTTATAATGCTTTACACTGTCATGTTCGCGCTAAACTAGGCGAGCAATATGGTACCGATAAAGTACCGCAAGACGAGCCAATTCCTGCGCATCTACTAGGCAACATGTGGGCTCAGTCTTGGGGCAATATTTACGATGTCGTGGCTCCTGAAAATGCCGATCCCGGTTACGATGTTACAGCGCTATTAGCCAAGCACAACTATGATGAAATAAAAATGGTAAAAGGGGCTGAAAAGTTTTTTACCTCAATGGGGTTTGCGCCATTACCCGAGACGTTTTATCAACGCTCATTATTCACAAAACCCGCCGATCGCGACGTACAATGCCACGCTTCGGCATGGAACATCGACAGTAAAGACGATTTACGCATAAAAATGTGTATTCAACGCACCGGCGAAGAGTTTTCAGTTATTCACCATGAACTTGGGCATAACTTTTATCAACGCGCTTACAACAAGCAACCATTATTTTATCAAGAAAGTGCCAACGATGGTTTCCATGAAGCCATCGGCGACACTATCGCGCTGTCGGTAACTCCAGACTACTTGAAAGAAATTGGCTTACTTGAAGACGTGCCAGATGAATCAAAAGACATTGGCCTGTTAATGAAAATGGCGCTTGATAAAGTAGCATTTGTGCCCTTTAGTTTAATGGTTGATCAATGGCGCTGGCAGGTATTTTCTGGCGCAGTGACACCAGAAAACTACAATAAAGCATGGTGGCAGTTACGTGAAAAATACCAAGGTGTACAGGCTCCTATTGCCCGTAGTGAAAATGACTTTGATGCCGGCGCGAAATACCATGTCCCCGGTAACACCCCTTACACGCGTTACTTTTTAGCGCATATACTGCAATTTGAGTTTCATCGCAGCTTATGCGAAATAGCCGGTAACGATAAAGCCATTCATCGCTGCTCTATTTACAACTCTAAAGCGGCGGGCGAGAAACTTAATGCCATGCTAGAAATGGGCTCTTCACGCCCATGGCAAGAGGCCCTGCAAACAATCACCGGCAAAGCGCAGATGGATGCCACTGCTATGCTTGATTACTTTGCGCCGTTAAAAGCATATCTTGATGAGCAAAATCAAGGCAGACGCTGCGGTTGGTAACTAACTGTTTTAATATAAAACACTAAACCAACAAAGCCCGCTGATTAAGCGGGCTTTTTATTACCGTATAGCAAATTAACTAAATGCGTGTGTTGCTATATTAATTAACCTGAGCTTCGGATAATTAAAACTGAAAACGCATGTTAGCAAA
>NZ_JBFJHD010000102.1:0-11047 GCF_041613455.1 Pseudoalteromonas sp.
GCCGTGGCCGATTACCGCGCCGCCAATGTAGCAACGCAAAAAATGAAGAAACAAGGCGATGAGTTAACCCTGAGTTTAGTTAAAAACCCGGATGTGGTGGCCACGGTTGCCAACCTCACGAAAAACCGCCCTTATACGGTCGGCTTTGCTGCCGAAACACAAAATGTTGCCAGTTATGCCAAGGGTAAATTAAGCAATAAGAACCTCGATATGATTTGTGCCAATGACGTGTCAAAAAGTGGTCTTGGGTTTAATGCAGACGATAATGCACTCACCTTGTACTGGCAAAACGAACAGCTAGAATTGCCCACCAACAGCAAAACCGCCATTGCCCTTGAGGTGATCAAACAGCTCGCGCAGAGATTATAAAAGAGCTGGAAACAAACTGAATAAAACATTAACATAGCAAACGCGTATTCGCCTTTTTAGTGCTAATTAGCTCAACTTTAAAGATAAATGCGCGTTTATTACTTGAACAAAAATGACTAGCTCCTGCTAACAGATAACTAATAAAAAAGGAATGTTCATGCCTGCGACAAAA
The DNA here is from genome assembly GCF_041613455.1 of Pseudoalteromonas sp. Lineage (GTDB taxonomy): Bacteria > Pseudomonadota > Gammaproteobacteria > Enterobacterales > Alteromonadaceae > Pseudoalteromonas. The sequence goes on from NZ_JBFJHD010000102.1 coordinate 542, forward strand.
AGAAGTAATCGCAAAGAGCAAATACTGCAAGCACTCGCACAAATGCTAGAAACCAGCCTAGGCCAGCGTATCACCACCGCTAAATTAGCAACCGAAGTGGGCGTATCTGAAGCAGCGTTATACCGTCATTTTCCTAGTAAAGCGCGCATGTTTGAAGGGTTAATTGAGTTTATTGAAGACACGTTATTATCGCGCATTAATATTATTTTAGAAAACGAAAAAGAAAGCCAAGCACGGGTGTATAACATTTTGCATTTACTGCTTACTTTTGCTGAAAAAAACCCCGGTATAACCCGTATTTTAACCGGTGATGCACTGCAAGGTGAGCAAGAGCGGCTGCGAGAGCGAGTACAAGGCTTGTTTGAAAAGCTAGAAACCCAGTTTAAACAAGTGCTACGCGAACGCAAACTGCGCGAAGGCAGAAACTTTCAAAGTGATGAATTAACCTTGGCTAACTTTTTACTGGCCTATGTTGAGGGTAAAATGAATCAATTTGTACGCAGTAACTTTAACACCAAACCCAGCGCACAATTTGAAAAACAATGGCCAGAACTACAAAAAATCTGGTTATAAGGTTGTAGGTAATATAATACCCCCCTAATGAGCTCTGTGTTCTTATTATGAATTAGCATTTAAAAATTAATTTGAACACAGAGCAGAAAATAAGAACAGCTGAAAACCACACCCAAAGTAGCGTTTTCCTAACTTTTTATTGCTGCCTAACACTCCATCCCGTGGCCCGAAAATCTAACCATTAACCATTCATTTTTAACCTCTCATCTCTGCTATGCTACCACTTGTCGTTTCTACTCGAATTGTTAGTTAAACTCGTTACAATCAAGAGATTGTTATAAAACGAGAACCAATAATGAAAACAACGCTCACCCTGTTAAGCTCGGCATTAATTACTGGCTTAACTAGCACAGCCGTATACGCAAAGGACGCTTTACAATTTAAAGATGTGTTTGCCTTTAAATACGCAAAAAGCACGCAGCTCTCTGAAGATGGTCGTATTTTATCGTTCAGTGCCACCCCTTACCGTGGTGATGCCACTGGCCAAGTATACTCACTGAGTAGCAATAGCTTAATTGCCGAAGTGCCTCGCGGCACGGCTCCGGCAATTAATAAAGCCGCTACCTGGGTCGCATTTACGCAAGTGCCGACATTGCTTGAAACTGCAACCAGTGAAAAAAAAGACAGCTTAAAAAATAACTTAGTGCTGGTAAATACTGACAGCGGTGAGCAGCGCAGCTTTGCCGATGTACAAGACTACACCCTGTCGAACGATGGCAACTGGCTGGCTTATCGAGTCAGTGCCAGCAGCGATGAAAACGCCGCAGCAGCCGACGCTAACAGCGAGCAGAAAAATAACAGTGCCATCACGCCAGATAAAACCGATAAAACCTATAAGTTGGTGGTGGTTAACTTAGTCGATCAACGTAGTCACAACATAACAAACGTGCTTAGTTATGGCATTAGCGCGACAAATAACCAGCTGCTGATCAGCCAAGTTTTTGCTGATGGCAACAACAACCAAATTAGTCTGATTAACTTAGCTGATTTCAGCCACAGTGTGTTAATTGATGAACCCGGTGTGGTTGCCAGTAAAATTGCCTGGCACCCTACAAAGGCTACAGCCGCGTTTACCTTAGGAAATTATGTTAATGACGATATGCGCCGTCGTAACTACAGCTTGCAGCTGTGGCAAAATGAGCAGCTAGCGACCATTGCGTTACCCACTAAAAATTGGGCTATCGGTAAAACTGCGGCATTAAGTTGGTCTGAGAATGGCGAGCGGTTATATTTCGAAAACCGCCCAATACTGGCTGCAAAAGTGAAAGCGAAAACCTATAGCGATGCAGCCTCACTGTATGACTACGACACCATTACCGCACATAAGGCGTTACATATATGGCATAACAACGATGCCGAAATAAAACCGCGTGAACAACAACAGTGGCACGAAGTCAATAAACACCGCCATTACAGTGCGGTGTATCATCTTAACGCACAAAAGGTGGTGCAGTTAACGCAGCCAACCATGCCCACTGTGGCGCTTAATACTGAGCGTGACACGGCGTTATTAGCGTCTTCAAATATCCCCTATTTAGAAAAAACCATGTATGGTGGATTTTTTGCCGACTACTTTGCAGTCAATATTAAAACTGGCGAACGTAAACCCATAGTGACTGAGCACCCATTTACCCCCAGCTTGGCTCCTAATGGTGAATTTGCAGCCTACTTTGATAATAGCCAAATACAACTTAAAGATTTAAAAAACAACAAAGTAACCACGCTAACTAAGGCTATTCAGGCTACTTTTGCCGATGATAAGCACGACTACCCGTCAGCTCAGCCAGGCTATGGCTTTGCCGGCTGGCTGAAAGACAGCAGTCAACTTCTCGCTTACAGTAAATACGATATTTGGGCGTTTGATGTAGCCAGCCAACAAGCCACGCGCTTAACCAATGGTAAAGCAACCAACACCCAATACCGTATTATTCAACTGGATAAAAACCACGTTGGTTTTAACCAGCACGACCGCGTATTACTTGCCGCCACTAACTTAAATACTAAGCAACGCGGGGTCGCTAAGCTTGATTTAGCCACCCAAACTGTGACGAACCTACTCAGTGGTGAACAGCGCTTTGATGTGGTTAAAAAAGCCAAGCATGCCGATAAGTACCTAGTTACTCAGCAAACATACCATCAATTTCCTGACTTTTATCAAACCGACTTTAGCTTTAGCAAGCCTATGCAGGTGACTAATCTTAACCCACAAATCAGCGACTTTGCATGGGGTGAAAAACCCGAGCTAATTAGTTATAAAGGCTTTGATGGCGAAGACCTACAAGGGGTGTTAATTAAACCTGCCGGTTATAAAAAAGGCGATAAAGTGCCAGTAGTGGTGTACTTTTACCGTTACATGAGTCAGCGCATGTACGATTTTCCAAAAATGGAGCTTAATCACCGCCCTAACTTCCCCATGTTTACCTCTAACGGTTATGCGGTATTTTTACCCGACATTCGCTTTGAAATAGGCCATCCGGGCAAGTCGTCAACGCAAACCATGATCAACGCCACCCAAAAGCTGATTGATTTAGGCATTGCCGATCCAAACAAAATAGGCCTGCAAGGGCATTCGTGGGCGGGTTATCAAAGCGCCTTTATGATCACCCAAACCGATATGTTTAAAGCTGTGGTATCGGGTGCGCCGGTGTCGAACATGACCAGTGCGTATAGCGGTATTCGCTTAAAGTCAGGGCTGGCGCGTCAATTTCAATACGAAACAGGGCAAAGCCGTATTGGTAAAAATCTATTTGAAGCACCTGAACTCTATATCGAAAATTCACCGGTGTTTTTTGCCGATAAAGTAAATACCCCAATATTAATTATGTTTGGTGATAAAGACGATGCGGTGCCATGGCACGAAGGGGTGCAGTACTACTTAGCATTACGCCGCGCGGGTAAAGATGCCACTTTTTTACAATATCAAGGCGAACCGCACCATTTAAAGCAGTTCCCCAATCAAGTGGATTTTTCGATTAAAATGCTGCAGTACTTTGATCATCACTTAAAAGGTAAACCTGCGGCTAAATGGATGACCCAAGGCGAAGCCTTTATAGAGGAATAACGCACACGAGTGCCAAACAAGTAAAGGGACAGTGAGCACAGCTCTCCCTTTACTTACTTTATAAACCTTGTGCGGCGTTATTTACATTCAAAGCAACACTGCAAACAGCGCTTAGTTAACTTAGACTAAACAGCCACACCAGCGCCTTCTTACTACTTTACTGCCTTGATATCCCTACTAACAATACTGCCCTGCGGCAAAACCACAGCTCCAAGCGTATTGGAAATTGTAGCCCCCTAGCCAGCCGGTAACATCGGTGACTTCACCAATAAAATACAAGCCTGGTGCTTTTTTAGCCTCAAACGTTTTTGAGCTCAGCTCGTCGGTATCAACGCCGCCAAGTGTCACTTCGGCAGTTCTATAGCCTTCGGTGCCATTGGGTTTGATTTGCCATGCATGTATATAATCAGCCAGCGCATCGATTTGGCCGTGAGTCAGTTGATTTATATTACAATCGGGAATGGCGTTACTGTCGTGCAGAATTTCAATAAAGCGCTTCGGTAAAATAGTGGCAAGGCTATTTTTTAACGATTTTTGTGCCTGCGTCTCACGCCATTCTGCTAGCTGTTGTTTTAAGTCTAAGTCAGGTAATAAGTTAATAGTCACCGCCTGCCCTGCACGCCAAAATGAGCTTATTTGTAAAATAGCCGGCCCCGATAAACCGCGGTGGGTAAACAAGATATTTTCTTTAAATGAGGTGCCATCTTCACTGCTCACTACACAGGGAATACTCACCCCCGACAAGCCTTCAAAACGCGCTTTATCGTGCTGATGCAAGGTAAACGGCACCAGCGCCGCCATAGTCGGTAATACCTTTAAAGCAAACTGTTCGGCAATTTTATAGCCAATCGGGGTCGCTCCAAGCTTAGGCATAGTCAAACCGCCAGAGGCGACTACCAACGACTGACAAGTAAACGTTTCTTGCTCGGTCACTACGCTATAGCCGGTATCTGTTTTACTCACATTCAGCACTTCGTTGCGCAGTTTAATCGTTACCCCCGCCCACTCACACTCGGTGAGTAAAATATCAACAATATCCTGCGCGTTATTATCACAAAATAGCTGACCTAAAGTTTTATGGTGATAGGCCAAACCATGGCGGTCGACTAATTCGATGAAGTCGTGCTGGGTATAACGACTTAAACAAGATTTCACAAAATGCGGATTGTTACATAAATAGTTCTCTGGGCTGGCGTTTTCGTTGGTAAAATTACAGCGGCCGCCCCCACTGATCAAAATTTTACGACCCGGTTTTTTACCCATATCAAGCACTGTCACACTGCGGCCACGGTAGCCTGCTTGTGCTGCACACATTAAGCCCGCAGCGCCCGCGCCTATTACTATCACATCTACTTGGGTCATTTATGTTTCTCATTAATTTTTTTGCGAGTATAGCAAAATTTAGTGCGCGACTGGCGATCAAATTCATTGTTTTTATTAACACAACAAATAATATCGAGTGGATTAAAACAGCAAAAACAAGCTAATCCTTTTAGCTCATTTTTAATTTATCTAAAAATACAAAACAACTATAAAGCAGCAAATCAGCTAGTTATAACCAAATGAAATAGGGACATAATGAATTAGTCTTTTAATAAATTTAACAGATCATTTACCTTTGTACCCGCTTCGTGGAACTGCTCGCGAAATAATAACTATAATTTGAGGATTATCATGACAACAACAAGAACATTTAAAAAATGCGCTATTGCATTAACGGTTAGCTCGCTATTTATAGCAACATCAAGCATCGCAACCCCCGCTCAGGCTATTGCACCGTCAATGACGGACACATCAGCAAAATTACAAAGCCAAGTGGGCTTTGAAACACAGTTCATTATCAAGTATAAAAATAACAACAATGAGATGGCGACGTTTTCAGCTGCAGATTTAACGCCTGAAAAAATGAAGGCAAAGGCACAAGACTTTGTAAAAAACTTCGCTTCAAAGAAGGGTAAAGTAAAAGCTAAGTATATTCGAGCAATGGCACTTGATAACCATCACGTTATGCGTGCAGATAAAAAGCTTACTGCTGAAGAAGCACAAGACTTTATGCAAGAAATGATTGATTCTGGCAATGTTGAATACATTGAAGTGGATCAGATGCTAAAACCGTTTGCAGCGCCAAATGATCCGCGTTATGGCGATCAGTGGCACTATTTTGAAGCTACTGGTGGTTTAAACTTGCCTAGCGCGTGGGATAACGCAACGGGCACGGGTGTTACGGTTGCGGTACTGGATACTGGTTACCGCCCCCACATCGACTTAGACGCTAATATTTTACCCGGTTACGATATGATTTCTAACTTATCGGTAGCCAATGATGGCAATGGCCGCGATAGCGATGCACGCGATCCCGGTGATGCTATCAGTGCCAATGAATGTGGTTATACCCATGGTGCACAAAATTCTAGCTGGCATGGTACCCATGTAGCAGGGACGGTTGCAGCAGTATCGAACAACGGCGAGGGGGTTGCTGGTGTGGCTTACGGTGCGAAAGTCGTGCCGGTACGTGTACTTGGTAAGTGTGGCGGTTTAACCTCTGATATTGCTGATGGTATTATTTGGGCATCGGGCGGCACTGTGTCTGGCTTACCTAGCAATGCCAATCCCGCTGATGTTATCAATATGAGCTTAGGCGGCAGTGGTTCATGTAGCTCTACCACCCAAAATGCAATTAATACAGCCCGCAATAACGGCACTGTAATCGTCATCGCGGCGGGTAACGATAACGATAACTCGGCAAACTACAACCCAGGTAACTGTAGTGGTGTGGTTAATGTGGCTTCTATTGGTCGCGATGGTGGCCGCGCGTATTATTCAAACTATGGTAGCAACATTGATGTTGCCGCACCAGGTGGCGCACAAAGCTTTGCCAACGATCCTGAAGGTGTTTTATCTACCTATAACTCAGGCTCTACTACGCCATCAAGCGACAGTTATGGCTATTCACAAGGTACTTCAATGGCGGCCCCGCATGTAGCCGGTGTTGCTGCGCTGATCAAACAAATGAACCCCAGTGCAACACCTGACGAAGTTGAAAGCATCTTAAAGTCAACCACCCGCTCCTTTCCAGCTACCTGTACGAGTTGTGGTACGGGTATTGTTGATGCAGCCGCTGCGGTAGCGGCTGCGAGTGGCGGTACGCCTCCACCAGGGGGTAATGAACTCATTGACGGTGAAGCAAAAACAGGTCTAAGTGGCGCATCTAGCTCAGAAACGTTTTACACCATGACAGTACCCAGTGGTGCCAGCAATGTTACCTTTACCATGAGTGGTGGCACCGGTGATGCCGACTTATATGTTCGTGCAGGTAGCCAACCGACGACGTCTACCTATGATTGTCGTCCTTATGAAAGTGGTAACAACGAAGTGTGTTCGATTGATAGCCCAACCGCAGGAACTTACCATGTAATGCTGCGCGGTTACTCTGCTTACTCAGGTGTGAGCTTGGTAGGCGACGTGACTGCGGGTTCTGGTGGTGGTGCACCACAAGCGGGTGGTGGTACTGTAAGCGATGTAAGTGCAAGTGCGGGCCAATGGAAACATTACACACTTGATGTGCCAGCAGGGATGGCTACATTTACCGTAACAACCACAGGGGGTACCGGTGATGCTGACTTATTTGTTAAATTTGGCAGCCAGCCAACTTCGTCTAGCTACGATTGTCGTCCTTATAAAAATGGCAATGAAGAAACCTGTACTTTCTCTAATCCACAAGCAGGTACTTGGCATTTAAGTGTTAATGCTTACAGAACCTTCTCTGGGTTAACGTTAAGCGGACAATATCAACCTTAATATTGCCGCAATAAAAAAACCGATGTTGCTATAACATCGGTTTTTTATTTTCTGCTATTTGCTACTTTATAGCTGTTCAAGCACCGCCGCGGCGCGGCTGACTACAAATTCTTTTTCTTGTTCTACAAACAAACCGGTTACAAGATTATTGTCGACGATCATCGCATAACGCTTTGAGCGAATACCACCAAAACCAGCCGTGTTCATATCAAGCCCTAATGCTTGCGTAAAGCTTGCATCACCATCTGCAAGCATCTGGATTTCGGCTGCATTTTGTGACTCGCCCCACGCTTTCATCACAAATGCATCGTTCACCGCTACACAGTAAATAGCATCTACACCTTGCGCTTTTATTTTATCTGCTAGGGTAATAAATTCTGGTAAGTGAGCATTTGAACAAGTTGGTGTAAATGCCCCTGGCACTGCAAATAACACCACTTTTTTATTGGCAAATAATTCACTGTTAGTCAGTGTTTGCATGCCCTCTTCGCCTAACTGGGTGAGAGATACTGCGGGTAATGTTTGGCCTTGCGCTATCATGGTATATCCTTAATCGAAATTAACTTACACCAATTACATTAAATTGGCATTAATAGACGCTACAGCATACAAGGTTAATGCGCTGTTAGCATTGCTTAAAATGCGGTTCATTAATAAATTTTAGGCACAATTAAACCACATATGAATGTGGTTTAATTGGTAATCTGTATTAATTAAAGACCAGCACGCTCTTTAATTATAGCAATTAACGGTGAACCTGAATGACCATTTGCTTGCGCCCATGATAAATCAGCACCATCTTCCAGTGAGCTTTTAGATAAGTTTTTAACAATATACTCACCGCTATCTACGGCATTACTTGCTACCGCATGGCGTAATAAATTATTACCATTACAGAATACAGCATCATAAATATTACGCACTTTCACACGTGAACTTTTTAGCTTACTGCGTAAACGGTTTTTATCATCTGCAGCAATATATTCACAGATAGAAATAGCTAACTGCTCATCGGCTTTAACAGGCGCGGTATAGGCAAATGAAGCGGTTGCAACAGCTGCAATAACAGCTAGCTTTAGTAATTTAGTCATGGACACCCTTTATAGTACTTTATTCTTACTCGATTGGTTAATATTGTACCAACCGGAGCGGAATTGCGCAATAATGTTAAGGGGTTTTATACAAAGTTACGAATTTATGACTATATTGATTGTTATCATCAGCGGCTATCAACATTTCATCCACAACGTGCCAGTTTGCCACCTGCTCGTAATCAGGAAACTGCGTATCACCGGCAACCTCCAAGTCGATAAAGGTTAAATAGAGCCTGTCTGCTTGCGCTAAAAATTGCTGATAGATATTTCCGCCACCAATAATCATCACCTCTTCCACATCGGCAACTAGCTCTAACGCGGCCTCTGGCGTTGTCACCACCTCAATACCGGTTGCTTGGTACTGTGCATTACGAGTAATCACAATATTACGTCGTCCCGGTAAAGGCCGACCAATCGACTCAAATGTTTTACGCCCCATAATAACCGGCTTACCTGTGGTTACTTGTTTAAAATGCTGTAAATCACCGGGTAAGTGCCACGGCATATTATTATCAAGACCAATCACCCGGTTTTTTGCCATTGCAGCAATCATTGAAATTATCACGCTAATATATCCACTACTGTTACCAATCGGTATTATTAAACAAAGAAAAAGGAGCATCAGCTCCTTGTTATATAATTAATGATAATTAACGCTCGTAAACCACTTCTACGTCGTAATCATCTTCATTCCAGTCATCCCAATCATCATCGTCGCCTTTCTTAGTGGCTTTTTGATGATAAGTATCCCATTTGAATTCAATTTCTTCATCTTCAGCTTCAACAAACTTCTCTTTTGGCATGCTATCTAGCAGCGTCATGATGTCGTGGATCAGCTCTTGAGTGTTTAATTTATTAATTGCGGCAATGCTGTAAATATTTTCAGTTTCGCCAAGCTCTGCGGCAATTTGCTCACACAATGCTTTTGCTTCGTCTGCTGGTAATAAATCTATTTTATTAAACACTAACCAACGTGGCTTTTCTGCCAATTTAGGGCTGTACTGATGTAGCTCGTTAATAATTGCAAACGCATTATCAACCGGGTTTGAGCCATCGACTGGCATTACATCGATGATGTGCAGTAATACACGACAACGCTCTAAATGTTTTAGAAAGCGAATACCTAAACCAGCACCGTCAGAGGCACCTTCAATTAAGCCAGGTATATCAGCAATAACAAACGATTTATTTGCCTCAGGACGTACTACCCCTAAATTAGGAATAAGCGTCGTAAACGGGTAATCGGCTACTTTAGGACGGGCTGCAGAGACACTGCGGATGAAGGTCGATTTACCTGCATTTGGTAATCCTAATAAGCCTACATCGGCTAATAACAACAACTCTAATTTAAGGTTACGCACTTCACCTGGCGTACCTAAGGTTTTTTGCCGTGGCGCGCGGTTAGTACTTGATTTAAAACGCGCATTCCCCAAGCCGTGGAAACCGCCTTTTGCAACTAAAATTCTTTGCCCATGCTGCGTTAAATCGCCTAGCCCTTCTTGCGTATCAACATCGGTAATACGTGTGCCTACGGGCACCATCACATAGAGGTCGTCAGCTTTTTTACCGGTACAATTGCGGCTACGGCCATTGGTACCACGCTCTGCTCGGTGAAAACGCTCAAATTGATAATCAATTAAGGTATTTAAGTTTTCATCAGCCTGTAGATAAACACTACCACCGTCTCCACCGTCACCGCCATCAGGTCCACCATCTGGCACATATTTCTCACGACGGAAAGACACGATACCGCTGCCACCGTCACCAGCTTCTGCGCGAATTTCTACTTCATCTACAAACTTCATGATTACTCACTTTAGGGATTGGCTTGTTAATAACTCTATTATATACCCAAGCCGTGCTGATTGCAGGCTGGGCTTGGGTATATATTTTGCTTAAAACAAAAAACCCCGCAAAGGCGGGGTTTTTTAACTACCTTGCTGATTACTCAGCTACGATAGTTACGTATTTACGGTTTAA
>NZ_JBFJHD010000103.1:0-11044 GCF_041613455.1 Pseudoalteromonas sp.
ATGGGCAATAGGTAATAAAGGTAATTCATTAATAAGCATAGTTTGCGCCGCATCATAGAATTTTTTTCGTAATGCTAAATCAGTGGTGGCCAGAGCTTGGGTAAGCAAAGCGTCAAACTCAGGGTTACACCAGTTAGCGGGATTTTTACCACTAAATGTTGCGGTACAGCTGAGTAATGGACTAAAAAAGTTATCGGGATCGGGAGTGTCGGCAGCCCAACCAAGCAAAACGCTGTCGTGTCTGTGTTCACCAATACGCTGAATAAACGTATTCCACTCATACTCGACGATGCTCACTTTAACCCCAATTTTGCGTAAATCGCTTTGCATTAACTCGGCCATTTTTCGCGCATTGGGGTTATAAATACGACTCACCGGCATGGCCCATATGTTCATTTTAAAACCATTTGGAAAACCGGCTTCGGTTAATAGTTTTTTAGCCAAGGTAGGGTTAAATACCGGAATCGTGGTTTGCGCTTCAAACGCCCAAGAGGTGGGCGGCAAGAGTGATTGCGCGCGCAGCCCGTTACCAAAATAAACCGACTGCATAATTTTATCTATATCAATTGCATGTGCTAATGCTTGGCGAACTTTAATATTATCAAACGGAGGGCGCTCGGTATTAAAGGCCCAATAACCAATGTTTAAGTTGGTTTCTTTTTCTACGTTAATGTCATCGCGCTGCGCTAAAATACTCAGTTGTGCGCTGCTTGGGTGTGCGGTGACATCACATTCTTTGGTGAGCATTTTGGCAATACGTGTGGTGCCATTGGGGGTAATATCGTACACCAACTGGTCAAGTACCACGTCGTGCTTCCAGTAAACGGGGTTTTTATAAAAGCGTACTAAGTGATCGCGGCGATACTCTTTGTAAATATAGGGGCCGGTGCCAATAGGGTATTGATCGAAGCGATTGGTTTGTTGATTGGCTTTGAGCTGCATGGCGTATTCTTGCGACAACACCACGGCAAAGTCGGTGGCCATATTGGCTAAAAAGCTACTTTCGGCGTTATACAACTCAAACCGTACTTGGTAGTCCGACACGCGGACAATTTTGCGGATCAGCTGATCGATACCAACACTTTGAAAATAGGGGTAACTGGCATCGCCGACAAAATGGTACGGATTATAAACATCAAATAAACGGCTAAAGGTAAAAATAACATCGTCGGCATTAAAATCACGGCTTGGGGTAAAATAAGCGGTACTATGAAATTTGACGTTTTTACGCAGCGTAAAGGTTACTGATTTACCGTCTTTACTGACTTTCCAATCGGTGGCCAGCTCGCTTTGAAAGTCGGCGGTTACAGGGTCAATACTAATGAGCCGATCATAAAGCTGATTAGCGATGATATCGATAGTCGAGCCCGTGGTCGTGATCTGCGGGTTGAATGACACCGGATTCGCTTCAGCGCAATAAACTAAGCCTTGATTTTTCTCTTGTAACATATCTTCTTTGCTATCAATACAGCCAATCAGGCAGCTTGATAGTAAAGCAAGTAATAATTTATGCACCTGCGTAACCTCTTACTATTGTTGAACTATTTTAAGCCCAATACTATTTATTGTTTACTGTCGCTTGGGCATAGCAAGTTATACTTTTTCAAATAGCCACGTAATTGATGATACGTTAAACCTAACACTTCTGCAGTCTTCTTTTGATTAAATTGGCTATGCTCTAAGGCTTTTTTTAGCATTAAAATTTCAAAATCATTCGAGCGCTGCTTTAAATTACAGGGAAATTCAACATTGAGCTCTGCAGTAAGGTCATTTGCGGGTGATTCCGCAGTCGGCTTTGCCGTAGCTTGTGCGGGCAGCACAACAGGTTGCAACGGTGGCGTCGCTTGAGTGCGCGGTTTAGGCCGAAAGCGGCTGGCAAACGGGTCTAAAATAATCTGATGCACGGGGATCTGTTCACTACCATGGCGATACACACTGCGCTCAACCACATTTTTTAGCTCGCGAATATTACCGGGCCAATCGTAGTTGAGCAAGGTGTCGGTAGCACTGCGGGTAAAGCCGCTAAATAATTGCCAGTCGAGATCGCGTGCCATATTCATCGCAAACTGTTCCGCAAGCAGCATAATGTCGTCGCGGCGTTCACGCAGTGGTGGCAGGGTGATCACGTCAAAGGCGAGGCGGTCGAGCAAGTCGCTTCTAAACTCGCCTTGCTCGGCTAAATGCGGTAAGTCTTCGTTGGTGGCGCAGACTAAGCGGGTGTCTACTTTAACGGTTTGTTTACCGCCAACCCGCTCAAACTCGCCGTATTCTATTACCCTTAACAGCTTTTCTTGAACCATGGCTGAAGTGTTTGCCAACTCATCTAAAAATAACGTGCCGCTATTTGCTCGTTCAAAACGTCCTTCGTGACGTTTGCTGGCGCCGGTAAATGCACCACTTTCATGACCAAACAATTCACTTTCGAGTAGGTTCTCATTGAGCGCTGCGCAGTTGAGCTTAACGTAGTTTTGCTCCCAGCGTTTAGACAAAAAGTGTAACCGAGCTGCGATTAACTCTTTACCTGTGCCGCGTTCACCAATGATCAGTACAGGTTTATCTAGATTTGCCAGTTGCGACACCTGATCAAGTACCGCTAAAAAGCTATCAGACTGACCGAGTAAATTATCTTGTTGGCGGTATTGGCTCATATTTCCTAACTCTTAGTCATTTTTACTAACAGTTAGTGTATTTCATAATTCGAGATAACGAAAGTTATTTGTAATCATGGTTTAACGTTATGAAAGTAAAGAGGATATTAACTTTAAAAAAGTTGGCAAGCATATTGATACTAGTTACCCCAGACACAGTCAGTTTAAATTATAGAGGTAAATGTTATGGGAATTTTTTCACGTTTTGCAGACATTGTTAATTCTAATATCAATGCCATTTTAGATAAAGCAGAAGACCCTGAAAAAATGGTTCGTCTAATTATTCAGGAAATGGAAGACACACTCGTTGAGGTGCGCTCAACCTCGGCAAAAACACTGGCAGAGCGCAAAGAGTTAGTGCGTCGCGTAGACACATTAAAAGCACAAGTGAGCGATTGGCAAGATAAAGCTGAGCTGGCGTTAAGTAAAGATCGCGACGACTTAGCCCGTGCCGCGTTATTGGAAAAGCAAAAATCTGCCGAAGCCGTAGCCGCAGTAGAAAGTGAGCTGGAACATGTTGCATCGCATATTGATAAGTTGCAACAAGAAGTCACCACGCTGCAAGAAAAACTGGCGGATGCAAAAGCACGTCAAAAAGCAATTATTTTGCGCCAACGTTCGGCAGAGTCACGCCTTGAAGTGAAAAAAGCACTGGATAGTTCAAAGGTAGAAGATGCGTTAAATCGCTTTGAGCGTTACGAAACTAAAATAGATGGACTAGAATCTCAAATAGAGTCTTACGATTTAGGCAAACAAACATTAGCAGATGAAATTGCTGATTTACAAAAAAATGAAAAGATAGACGACGAATTAGCCGCGCTGAAAAAGAAGCTTGCTGATAAATAAGTTATCTTATCCATTGAGAATAGGGGCCCGTGCCCCTAATCCTTAATTAATACATCAAGCACCCATGGTTAGGAGAGCATTATGTTTGATCCCGATATACTGGTGGCGCCATTTATCATGTTTATGATTTTTGTAGCCCCGCTGTGGTTAATTTTACACTACCGCAGTAAAAAGCAAGTGAGCCAAGGCTTAAGTGAGCACGAGCATCGCCAGCTACTAGAGCTTGCGCAAAAGGCCGAAAAAATGGCTGAACGAGTAGAAACATTAGAAGCCTTGCTCGATCAAGAGTCACCCCAATGGAGGCGCAAAGTATGAGTGCCAAACGCGAATTATTAAGAGATCCACAGCGCGGCAAGATAGCCGGCGTATGTGCGGGGTTAAGTGACTACTTTAATATGGAATTATGGTTAGTGCGCATCATAGTGGTGAGTGCGGTACTACTAACCGGTGGCCCTTTATTTGTGGTAGCGTATATTGCCGCGTGGTTTATTTTAGATAAAAAACAACCTAACCACAGCGATAAAGTAAGCTCGGCGAGCACTGACGATCCGCTAGAAGTAAAATTTAAAGTATGGCAAAAAGGCGAACCGCCACGCCGCGCATTGCAAGATTTAAAAGAGCGTTTAACCCGTGTTGATAAACGTTTACAAGAAATGGAACGCTATGTGACTTCCAGCGAATTTACGGTGAACCGTGAAATTAACAAACTTTAAAGGATTACATAGCACAACAGCTACAGCAGCTTTAGGCTAAATTGTAACTGAGGTGCTAAACCATTATGAGTCGTACTTCATTGGCAAAAAAGACCTTTAGCAGTATTAAAGGCAAAGCACAAAATGCACTGCACCGCAGCCTAGATCAGCAGGTAAAATTGGCTGTCACTGGATTGAGTGGCAGTGGTAAAACGGCCTTTATTACTGCATTGGTTAAGCATTTAACCACACAGGCAAGTGATAAAAACTTGCCGTTTTTTGATGTTGTGCGCGAGCAGCGCCACATTGCAACAAAAGTAGTGCCACAAGAAGCACTCAAAGTACCCACCTTTGATTATGCTCGCGCAGTGAATGCGTTATTACCCGATGACGGCATGCCATGTTGGCCGGCTTCAACACAGCGTATAAACACACTAAGGTTAGCCATTAAGTATCAAAGCAATGCGGGACTACGTGGCCATTTTTCTGCGCAATCGACCCTCTATTTAGATATTATTGATTACCCTGGTGAGTGGTTGCTTGATTTGCCCATGTTGGAGCAAAACTACACTCAGTGGTGCGAGCTACAATACCCTTTGTTAACTGAGTATCCTAGAGTAAACAGCTCAGCAGAATTTTTAGCCGCCGTTAACCAGCTTGATTTAAATGCCCCCGTTGATGAAAACGCGTTGGCGCGTATAGCCGAGCTTTATCAAACTATGTTGGTCGGGCTGAAAAAAGACACTAAGTTGGCTATGTTGCAACCGGGGCGGATGTTAATGCCTGGCGACTTACAAGGTGCGCCGTTGTTGTTATTTTTTCCGATAGCCAGTGAGCAAATAACCACTGAAGTAGTGGCAGGCTCTAATTTAGCGCATTTAATTAAACGTTTTAATGCCTATGTAAAAGAAGTGGTTAAGCCATTTTATAATGAGCACTTTAGGCATTTTGATCGGCAAATTGTGCTGGTGGATGTGCTTAGCGCCCTTAACGAAGGACATGAAACGCTGCAAGAGCAAAGTAGCGTTATCAATCAGTTGTTGGCACATTTTAGCTACGGTGAATCGGGATTTTTTAAGCGCTTGTTTAAGCCCAATATTGATAAAATACTCTTTGCCGCCAACAAATCCGACCATATAGCGGCTAAACACCATAAAGACTTAGCGTTACTGCTCAACTCGCTGGTGCATGAGCAAAGTAACGAGTTAAAGTTTGATGGGGTACAAATAGAAACCATGGCGATGTCGTCAATTAGTGCAACGCAACCCCGACAAGTTAGTGATAAAGGTCATACATTAGAGTGTATTTACGGTAAGCCACTGAATGAAGCCGATTGGCTCACCTATTTACCGCCCCAACCACCCAGCAGAATGCTAAATAAACACGAATGGCCGGCGCAAAAATTTGAGTTTTTAGCGTTTGCGCCGATGCCAAGCCCAGATAAACAATTAAAGCATATTCGTTTAGATCATGTGTTGCAGTACCTGTTAGGAGACAAGTTAGCATGAGTGAGCCAACCCCACAGTTTCAAGCAGGGCGGCGTATTAACACGCATAACCAGCAGCAAGATGAACCACTATTAGCGCCCGCTAAAATTATTCAGCATGGGCAAAGTGAGGAACCCGATGCGCCAGACGATGACATTTTAGCGCCCGAATTAAACTTAGCCCCAGTGTACAAAAAGTCTAAATGGCAAACGTTGAAGGGTATTTTTGTTATTAGTTTTTTGCTGTTGGTATTGCTAGAGTTTGCATTGTCTTTAACGCTGGCTTTTCAGCAGTCGCTTATTTTAGGTAGCATTTATTTAATTGCCGTTGTGAGCGGGGTGCTATTAATAGGGCGATTACTTTGGCGGGAGTATCGAATGCTACGCAGTTTAAAGCGCAACCAATTACATCGCCATGAAGCCGACCGCTTATTACATAGTGAGCAAGTAGGTGGGGCATTGCCTTGGCTCGAAAAACTCAACAAGCACCAGCCGCTGGATAACTTTGCCACCTTTAAAAGTCAGCTGGCTAGCCACCACAGCGATAAAGAAATCATGACGTTATACGCTAGCAGCTTGTTAGTTAGCCAAGACGCACAAGCAAAAAAGTTGATTAATCGCTTTGCCACCGAATCGGCACTTTTAGTTGCGCTCAGTCCGCTGGCGCTGGTGGATATGATGGCGGTGCTGTGGCGTGGCACTAAATTGATTGAGCAAATAGGAAAAGTGTATGGCATCGGTTTTGGCTATGCGAGCCGCATTAAGCTGTATCGTATGCTAATCAAGCAAGTTATGTTTGTCGGCAGTGCGGAGTTAGTGTCTGATTTAGCCGCCACGGCGCTCAGTGCAGAATTGCTGGGCAAACTTTCTGGGCGCGCAGCTCAGGGGCTCAGTGCCGGTATTTTTACCGCACGAATAGGCTACAAAGCAATGGAGTTAAGCCGTCCTTTGCCTCGACTTGAGCATAAACGCAGCTTATTAAAAAGTACCGTGCAAAACATTGCCAGTAAAATTATTAGCCGTAAACAACCAAGCCCAGCCGCAGAAAATGATTAACTGCCAATCTATTGGCAATATTTGTGTACAGCTATTTGGCTAAGCTTTGCACAAATAGCCATCTGAGCATCCGGCATGCTTGTGATCTGAATACCTATACGCTTTGATTGAAGGTATATACCTAAAACAATCAGAACAAGTGAGTATTTAATGAGCAAGCATCACATTAACACCCAATGTATTCATGGCCCGCAAAAGGCAAACGACCCCCATGGAGCATTAACCGCCCCATTGTACCAAACTTCAACGTTTCATTTTGAAAATGCAGCTCAGGGGGCTGCACGCTTCGCTGGCGAAGAGCCCGGCTATATTTACACTCGCCTAGGAAATCCTACAACCACCGAGCTTGAACAAAAAGTAGCGCAATTAGAAGGCTGCGAAGCGGCGGCGGCCACTGCCACTGGCATGGGCGCCGTGTCGGCGTCGGTGTTGAGTTTTTTATCACAGGGCGATCATTTAATCGCTTCAAATGCGCTTTATGGCTGCACCTTTGCCTTTTTTGCTCACATGTTACCGCGCTGGGGCATCGAGGTTAGCTTTGTTGATATGACCGACGAAACTGCGCTGCGTGCAGCAATTCAAGCTAACTCAAAAATGATCTTTGTGGAAACACCGATTAACCCAACCATGGACGTCATCGATTTAGCGTTAATTGGCCAGCTTGCGCAGCAGCATAATTTGCTCAGTGTGGTAGACAACACCTTTTTAACGCCATTACTGCAAGCGCCTAAGCAATATGGTATCGATATTATCGTGCACAGTGCGACTAAGTACTTAAATGGCCATGGCGATGTTGTGGCTGGGCTCGTATGTGGCTCTTTAGAGCATATTACCTTAATAAAAATGACCGTGTTAAAAGACATTGGCGCAACTATCAGCCCACATGACGCGTGGCTTATAAACCGGGGATTAAAAACACTCGCAATTAGAATGGAGCGTCACTGTAGTAGTGCGCAAATTGTTGCCGAGTACTTAGAGCAGCATCCTCAAGTGAGTAAAGTGTATTATCCAGGGCTTAAATCGCACCCCGGGCACCAATATATTGGTAAGCAAATGCAAGCCGCAGGAGGGGTGATTGCCTTTGAGCTCAAAGGCAGCTTACAACAGGGAGCGCAATTTATTGATAGCATGCAGCTTTGTACTATTGCGGTGAGCTTAGGGGATGCCGAAACGTTAATTCAACACCCCGCCTCCATGACCCATTCACCGTACTCAGCAGAGGAAAGAATTGCTGCGGGGATCAGTGATGGTTTGATTCGACTCTCTGTTGGTCTTGAAGATGTTAACGATATTGTTGCAGATTTAACACAGGCATTTACACGAATAGCCTAGCTGTAATTTTAAATGTACACATTTTATGGTGTTTACGTCTTTATATGTAAGGGGTGTCTCGATTTGTGTTCAGTGGTGTAACCTTAACTATACAAAGCGTCTGATCGTGCGTAATAGAGATGTTGCTCAAGCTATTAAACTTTTGTTCACTTTTGCATAGTATGGCTGCAATCGATAGCTAAGCGAATTGGCTATTATCTTGACACCGATTTCGGGTTAAACCCAAAGAAGGTACACATGGCTAAAGCAAGTAAATACACCTCCAAAACGCCCGACGAAAATGGCGTTATTCATTGGAGTGAAGAAGAAAATAAAATTTGGTCTGAGCTGGTAGCACGCCAACTTGCGTGCATCGATGGCAAAGCCTGTGACGAATATATGGCAGGACTGAAAAAGATAAACCTGCCTCACGATCGTATACCGCAACTCAGCGAGCTAAACGACGTGTTATTAGCAACAACCGGTTGGCAAGTTGCGCCGGTGCCTGCGTTGATCGACTTTGACGAGTTTTTTAGGTTGCTTGCCAATAAGCAGTTTCCGGTAGCCACCTTTATTCGTAGCCGTGAAGAGTTTGACTATTTACAAGAGCCCGATATATTCCATGAAATATTTGGCCATTGTGCCATGTTAACTAACCCCGACTTTGCAGAGTTTACGCATAAATACGGGCAATTAGGTTACGCGGCAGAGAAAAAAGATCGTGTTTATTTAGCACGTATGTATTGGTTTACCGTTGAGTTTGGTTTAATGCAAACCGAAAAAGGCCTGCGCATTTACGGTGGGGGGATTTTATCAAGCCCAGGGGAAACCCAATATGTTTACTCAGATAAACCCGAGATCACGCCAATGAATGTACTGGATGTGCTGCGTACCCCGTATCGCATTGATATAATGCAGCCGCAGTACTACACCATAAATTCGATTCACGATTTATTTGATATTTCGCAAATGGATATTATGGCGTTAGTTGAGCAAGCAAAGCAGCTTGGCTTGCATGAGCCAAAATTTCCCGCTAAAGAAAAGTTAGCCTGTTAAGGTAAAAATAAGGATTTAAAATGTCTTCATTAAGTGCACAAAAATGCGAAGCGTGTCATGCCGATGCGCCAAAAGTATCAGACGAAGAGCTTGCGCAATTAATTACCAAAATTCCAGACTGGGTACCCGAAGTACGCGACGGTATTATGCAGCTTGAGCGTGTTTATAAATTTAAAAACTTTAAGCAAGCGATTGCATTTACTAACAAGGTAGGTGATATGGCTGAAGAAGAAGGCCATCACCCAGGTTTGCTTACCGAGTGGGGTAAAGTAACAGTAACGTGGTGGAGTCATTCAATTAAAGGGCTGCACAAAAACGACTTTATTTGCGCCGCTAAAACAGACGACGTATTTAACGCGCTGTAAATTTATTTTATTGAGTAAACCAACAAAGGCACTTTTAAAGTGCCTTTTTGCTTTTTAAGCGTATTTTTATTAGCCTGTTTAAAACCTAAAAAGAGCGCTGCCATACATGATGCTATCTCGTTACCACCTTGCTGCAGTGATTATCGTAGCCACCTTTATCGATTCGCTATTTATTCCACCGGTATTTGGCATTCAATGGCACAGTGAAAAGTTTATCTATGTGCTTTCAACGTACTTAATTTGGTTTAAGCTAATCGTCGTCAGCATTGCCACTTACGTGCTTATAAAAACGCTAGATGCTGAACAGATCCCCCAACGTTTGACTGTGAAATTAGTCAGCCTGTTATTATTTTTTATGGCGGGACTGCAAATAGTTGCGTTAACCGTCACCTGTATTTGGTATGTCGTGGTGGGCAGCCAAGCGCCATTTTATCAACAGCAAGGCAATATTGTGGTGTATACCAGCGATGTTGGTGCATTTGGTAGTGCGTATCATCACTTTGGCTATCAGTGTGTCGGCCCATCTGGTTTTTATCATTACACGCCAATTGCCACTATTGATTGGTTACGGGATATGTCTTTTTTTGCAAAAAATAACCAGCTAATTATTCACTATTATGATTTTAAAACGAAAACCCAACAGGTAAAACACATTCCATTACATGGCTTGAGTTGTGAGGCGTCATCGCCAGCTGCAAAGTTAAGCGCGAGCCGAGCGGAATAATCCCCCTTAACGAAGGTGTTAAGGAGGATTAGTTTACCTAGGTGAGCTCGCTTTTAGTTGGGGTTATGTCTTCAAGTATTTCGCTATTATTGGTTACGGGGTCAGCTGTGAGTGGCGGTGGAGTGTCTGGCTGTTTTTCACTGCGGCCACGAAACTCAATGATAAGATACAGCACAACACCCGCCGCTAGTCCCCAAGCAGCACCGTGGGTGGCTAACACCACGCCCATAATACCCGCTACGCCCATTGAGCTTGGGTTGTCTATTTGTTCAACCGCCACCGCAATACATAAATAACCGGTGATCAGTAACGTGATAGACAGTGCTATAGGTAATACCGGCTTAAATAACGTGACTAAAGGCAGCATAAAGAGCGCTATAAATCCCACCATCCAAAAAATGGAAGCACCCGAATAAATGGTATCCATCGCGCTGCGGCCATAACGATAGCGCTCAGCTATGGTGGCCATGGCACCGGTAAACAGAGGTCCAGCTAAGCCTGGGTAAGGGGCAAACAACGAGTGAATAAGGTTACGCAGCCCCGTGACTAAATGAACCCGATCAATATTAACTTCTATTTTTTCATCGGGGCGTAGGTGATCAACGCGCTTAATCAGGCTTTGTCCAACGACAATGTCACCAAAGGCAATAATATAAGCAATGATTGCAGTAGGAATGGCTGCCAGCATCAGCTTTACATCAGGAAAACCAATTGAAAACGGCAGGTAGTGCCAAATTTGATCAAAAGCCGGCACGTTAATACCCCATTCAATAGTAGGCAGTGGGTATTCTTTCACACCCCAGCCAATGGCCATGGTGATCAGCATGCCCGGCACCATGCCATAACTGGCAATGATTTTG
>NZ_JBFJHD010000104.1:0-10905 GCF_041613455.1 Pseudoalteromonas sp.
CTGCAGGTACTGAGTATTATCTATTTGAATATCCACACGAAAGTGATTTTTTGCTGCAACATAGTGCGCCGTAAAATGCCCCTTAACTTGCGCATTGCTAAACGTACGCCCATAGCTTGTGTCTGTTAACCATTCCATTGGCGCTATGAGCCGTTTAGCTAAAAAGCGCTGCATAGCAGGCCAATTATACGGCGGTCTAAACGGAATAATTAAGTTAAGGGTAGAATTAGGCTGAGTGCTGATGTGGCGAAGAGCCGACGGTGCCATATTGAGCTGCTGTAAAAACGCATCGTTAAAGCGCCTAACACTGTTAAACCCAGCGGCAAATGCGATGTGCGTAAGCGGTAAAGACGTTTCTTGGATCAGCTTTTTAGCAAACTGACATTGGTTAAATAAGCGATATTGTGACATAGACACCCCAAAGTGCTGCTTGAATAACCGCCTTAAATAACCACTACTTACGCCCAAACGCTGCGCTAACTGTTCGCAATCGTGGCTGCCACCTTGATCTATTAATTGCTTGGCGCGCAGCGCTGTGGTTTTTGTGCCTTGCCACGCGGCACTGCCCGGCGCACTGTCTGGGCGGCAACGCATACAAGGTCTAAAACCGGCAAGTGCTGCATTATGCGCGTACTGATAGTACACCACGTTTTGTTCATTCGCTGTCGGCGCGGGGCAAATAGGCCGGCAATAAATACCGGTGCTTTTAACGCCTACATAAAACAAACCATCAAAGCGTGCATCGCGACTTTGCCGTGCGTGTTGCCAGTATTTCACATTCATAAGCTGCTGTTGTTAATTATTCAAAAAAACCAGCATACCCCATTTCACTATCATTACTAGCCAGTTTCGAACCTGTTCCCATCGCTACGAGGCAAAGTCGATTAACGCTTGCCCGGTTAAACGATAAATAATCCATTCATCTTGTGGCTCTGCGCCAATACTATTATAAAAGTCGATAGCGGGCTGATTCCAATCGAGCACCACCCATTCAAAACGGCCGCAATTGTTAGCCAAGGCACGATTGGCTAAATGTTTCATTATGGCTTTACCTGCCCCTTTGCCACGGCTGTCTGGGCTGACGTATAAATCTTCTAGGTATAAGCCATTTTTACCTAACCAAGTCGAGTAATTATAAAAATACACGGCAAAACCAATAGGCTCTTCACCGTCTAAACACAATATGCTATGGGCGGTGGCACTGTCACAAAATAAGGTGTCGAGAATCGCCTGTTCATTGGTTTTAACGGCGTCGGGCTCTTTTTCATAAATTGCCAGCTCATTAATAAAGTGCAAAATCGTTTTTGCATCGCTAGGCTTCGCATCCCTAATTTCAATACTACTTTTCATTGTGTTATCACCTTACTGGCCGTGTTTATCTTTTAATTTGAATTTGCACTTGCAGGAATTTTATTAGCTCACAGCGCGCGGTGGTTAAATCGTCCGAAAGTGAAAATTTTAACCCTCAAAGGTCAACCCCCTCATACTGCGCTAGTTTCGCTTTTAAAATATCTAACTGAATCGGCTTGCTTAAATAATCATCCATGCCGCTTGCTAGGCAGCGCTGTTTATCAGACTCCATAGCATTGGCGGTTAACGCTATAATGTTAATTGCTTTGTGTTGCTGCCCTGCCGCGCCATTTCTGATAGCTCGGCTCGCATCATAACCATCCATCACCGGCATTTGGCAATCCATCAGTACCATTTTAAAGTGGTTTTGCTCATAGCCACGTAAAATGTCTAATGCTTGTTGGCCATTTTCAGCTAAGGTAACGTCATAATTAAGCTTTTTCAGCATTAACGTCGAAACTTGCTGGTTTATCGGATTATCTTCAACAAGCAATACCGCTGCAAGGTCGGTTGTTTTCGCTTTGCGTAACGATGAAATATAACCGGAGGTGACTAAAGGCAGCGTTTCTTGTTGATTATTACTGCTGATCACCGACAACGCCGAAATTAAATCGGCAGTGGTGACCGGTTTTGGAAAATAGGCCTGAAAGCCAGCGTCAGAATATCGCTGTGCGCCTTCCATTCCAGCTATGCTGGTCATCATCACCAGCGGTATGTGCTTATAATTATCATCGGCTTTTAATCGTTTACATAATTCAATGCCGTCCATGCCAGGCATTTGCATATCTAACACCGCAATATCGTACAGTGGCTGCTTGCTATCAAGCTTGGCTTTACACAGTGCTAATGCATGCGCTGCATCGTATGCTAACGCGACCTTGGCGCCCCAATGTCCCAGTTGCTCCGAAATAACCAGCCGATTTGTTTCATTATCATCAACCACTAATATATTTAACTGATTAATGTTAACTGTTGGAATGTAATGCACTTGCTGCTCAGCCTGTGTAACGTTCAAACTGATGCTAAATTCACTGCCTACTCCCGCGGCACTTTTTAACGAGATCTCGCCGCCCATTAATTCACATAACTGTTTACTAATTGCCAGCCCTAGTCCAGAGCCGCCATATTCGCGGGTGGTGGATGCATCCACCTGCATAAAGGGCGAAAATAATTGCTGCTGCTTGTCTTCGCTAATGCCAATACCGGTGTCTTTTACTGTTATTTGCAGTGTTAATGCGCCCTTTGTACGTTTTAACGCGGCACTGATCAGCACTTCGCCGCGGTGCGTAAACTTCACCGCATTACTGACTAAGTTAGTTAATATTTGACGAATTCGCCCCGGATCGCCGCATAAGTACGAGGGCTCTAACGCCACTAAATCCAAAATAATTTCAATGCCTTTGCTTTGTGCCATAAAGGCTTGAGCAGCGGCCACTTCGCCGATTAGGTCGCGAGCATTGAAGTTGATATTTTCAAGCGCAATTTTACCCGCTTCCGCTTTTGAAAAGTCTAAAATGTCGTTGATTACCCCAAGCAGCGCATGGGCACTGGTTTTAGCAATCGCCACCTTAGTTTCTATTGGCTTAGGTAACGATTCAAGTTGAATCAGTTCTAACATACCTAGCACGCCATTCATTGGGGTGCGTATTTCATGGCTCATGGTGGCTAAAAACTGACTTTTAGCCACCGCTGCAGCTTCAGCCTGAATTAACGCGTCTTTTAATTTTTCTGCGGTTGCTTTACGGCGTTGTGACACTAAGCTGCTACCTAGCAAGGTGGCAAGCGAGCGCAAATAGGTTTCTTCGCTTTGCGTCCATTGGCGAAACTCACCTACCGTTTCGGCGCATAAAATACCTAAATTGCCATCGCCGGTGGTGATCACTGCATCAAGCATCGACTTAATGTTAAAAGGCTTTGTATAACCCTCAATAAAATCAATTGTTGCCGGGTGGGTTTCTACATTATCAATAGCAATTAAGTTTTGTTTATAAATGGCTTTAAAATAAGCGGGGTAATCTTTTGCATTGAGTGTGGCATTCGAACTTTGCACCCCCTGCCCTTTAATACAGATACTGTGGCAAAACAGCACATCGCGTTTTTCATTAAAAATCCAAATAGATGCCCGCTGCACACCAAGCACTTCACACATAGATTTAACCGCGAGCTTTTTTACTTCCTGCACATTACTACTTTGTACTTGGGGTGCCACGGTGAGCATCGCCAAATTTTTATTGTAACGATTGGCCTTGTCGCTTTCGAGTTCTAGTCGCTTATGGGTATCAATACTCTGAAAAGAGCCAAAAACACGCACACATTGGCCCTGTTCAAATTCACTTTGCCCGATAGCTCTCACCCAACGTTCTTTACCACTATATGTGATAATAAGCAGCTCAATATTCCAGCTTTCACCCTTGGTAATCGCATTATCAAACAAGCTTGTTATTTTATCTCGGTGATAACCTGGTTTATAAAAGTTTATTGCGGTGGCTATATCTGGAGTGAAGTCATCGGGAACTTCATGAATAGCACGTACTTCATCTGACCAAAATAGGGTTTGCGCTTTTAAATCTATTTCCCATGCCCCTATTTGCCCCTGTTTACTCATCGATTCGAGCAGGCTTTGTTGGCGCGACAATTTTAACTGCGCTTGGTAGCGCTCGGTTATATCGTTAATAAATCCATCTAAAAACAGCACGTTTGCGGAAGTATCGTAACTTGCGCGGCCTTTTTCGTGTACCCAGCGAGTTTCACCGCTTTGGCTAACAATGCGATACTCTATTGACCACGACTGCTGCTGTTCAACCCCAAAGCGAACAGCCTGTTCAACCTTTACATGATCGTCAGGGTGAATAATATCTAAAAAACTCAGCTGCTTATTGTTTATCAACGCCTGTGGATCATAGCCTGTCAGCGTTTTTGTTTGCTTACTCATATACAGCATGGTCCATTGTTTATCGCATTTACAGCGATAAATAATACCGGGAATATTTTCCAGCAAGGAAGCAAATTGGTCACCCTGGGGGTGTAAATCTAGAGCTGTTGTTTTTTGTTCAGTATTATCCAACTGGGTACCTATTGTGTGCTTTAACGAACTGTGTTGCTATATTATTCAATCACTTGTGTAACCTTGCTGCAGTGACAAACTCGCTGTTTTTAACCTTATACAACAAGCAGCAAGCTCAATAGTATGCTGTATTTATACCCGAAATGCGCAGCGATGAAAATAAACACTATATTACTCAGAGCGTTATCACTAGGTATTTTATGTATTAAGGCATTAATCAGCGCACGGTGCAAGCCACAGCCAAAATAATGACCTAACGTATACAGTATTGCCGCTAGCTGTTTTAAATTGCACATGCTATAACATTATTAGTATTTATAGTAACTTGAGGGGTTCATGGGGCATAATCACGCGCATCATCATGTTGATGAAAACCACAGTAACATACAGCTCCTACTTGCTATCGTCATTAATGTATTGCTTACCGTAATCCAAGTGATAGGGGGGTTATTATCGGGTAGCCTGTCGTTAATTGCCGATGCGCTGCATAACCTTAGCGATGCAGCGGCTATATTTATTGCACTGCTAGCACGTAAAATTGCGCATAAACCTGCCGACAGCAGCCATCACTTTGGCTATCAGCGCGCCGAAATTCTTGCCACGGCCTTCAACAGCTGCACGCTTATTATTATTGGCGGCTATTTAGTTATTGAAGCAATAATGAGTTACCTCAACCCACAAGTTATTGATGGTTGGATTATTGTATGGGTGGCGTCATTTGCACTGCTTATTGATGTGATCACGGCGGTGTTAACTTATCGCGCGGGTGCCCATAATAGTATCAATATTAGGGCTGCTTTTATTCATAATGTGTCCGACGCCATGGCCTCTATTGTGGTGATGATTGCCGGTACTTTAATTATTTTATATCAATGGTATGTGGTTGATTTAATTGCCACACTGTTAATTGCTGGTTATGTTATTTACCATGGCGTGTTACTGCTTAAGCAAAGTTGCCGTATTTTGATGCAAGCTGCGCCACACCAGTTTGACACTCACGCGGTAGCACTTGCCATTAAACAACACTTTAATATTAGCGAAGTAACCAGCATTAAACTGTGGCAACTCGATGATAAAACAACCCATTGCGAGCTTATAATAGACTCAGAAACAGCACCACCGCTAAGCGCTATTAAACACTACTTACACGACAACTTTCAGATTGAATATTGCATCATAGAAAGCCATATTAAAGCCTCTCATCACTAATAAAATAAACTAATTGAAAACCACTCTCATTATCATTTAAAATTAACCATCTTCACCTACTATCGAGACACGCTTTTGAAGCTTTGGTTACGCAGAACGCATTTAGCGTTGGCCCTGATCAGCGGGCTATTTTTATTGATTATTAGTGTGACAGGCGCACTGCTTATTTACGCCAAAGACCTACAACACTTAATGCAAGCTGATAAGTGGTTAGTCACAGAGCACGCCAAACACCGCAATTACAACGAGCTAATAGCGCATGTACAACAGCAAACGGGGCAGCCAGTGCATTTTTTTATGCCCGAAACCAACCCCACCCTCGCATGGCAGTTTAAACTAGCCGATAACAGCTACGTAAGCATAAATCCTTATACCAATGACATACTGTATCGCTATCAGTCAACCGATACCCTTTATGGCTTTACCTTAGCGTTGCACCGCTGGTTATTATGGCAAGATAACGACGGCAACAAGCCATTACAAAACTGGGTCTCGGTGTGTGCGTTAATGCTCATAATTAACCTATTAATTGGTTTTTACTTATGGGTAAAACCTAACAAGCGGCTAAAACGCTTAGCCATTAAACCCAGTGCCAAATTGCGCGTACTGCTGTATCAGCTACATACCGTGTTAGGCGTCTATTTGTTTATTCCTTTAATACTTATTGCCTTTACCGGTATGGCATTTAACTGGAAAAGCGCCACTCAAACAGTATTAGAATTTGTCACCGTTAGTCACATTGAACAACGTCCCACCCCACCCAGCATTGTGGCTAATCCAACAGCCACTCCGCGTTATACTATGGCGATAAACAATGCCCACGCGGTGTTTCAGCACGCACCATTATACCGGGTGTACTTACCGCAAAAGGCGGATCAAGCCTTGGCTATACGCGTTAAAAACCCGGGCGAAAGCCATGCCTTTAGCTGGGTGTGGGTTAACCCCTATACTGCAAAGGTGATCAACGCGTTTGATGCCAGTAAAACAAATGTCACCACCCAAGCATGGCACTTTAAATACGCGTTTCATATTGGTAATTTTGCCGGCCCCGTGGTGCAGTTTTTATGGTTACTGCTCACCTTGTCATTGAGTTTTTTTGTTATAAGCGGCATATATTTTTGGTTAAAAAGATTAAAGCGAAATAAATCTCATTAACACTTGATGCAGGTAATGATAATGGTTATTATTACCAAAAAACAACATCAACCAGAGTTATCATGTTAAAAACTTCCCTTTGTTTACTAAGTGTGGCTGTAAGCGCAGCCGCATTTGCCGATGAAAATACTAAAAATAGCTATTCAGCAGACCCACTAGAGCACGTTATTGTGTCGGGCAGCCGTATTGTGGAAAGTATTGATGAGGTACCCGCGTCAATCACTATTATTAATCAGCAGCAAATTCAGCAGCATCTAAAAGTGAATCCTGAATTAAGCAGCTTATTGGCACAAATGGTGCCTGGCTTAGCGCCTAGCACCGGTAGCTCAAGCAACTCGGGGCAAACACTGCGCGGGCGCGCACCGCTTATTATGATTGATGGTGTGCCACAATCAACGCCACTGCGTAACGGCTCGCTGGGTGTAAAAACCCTCGATGCAAGTGCCATAGCGCGTATTGAAGTAATTAAAGGCGCGACCTCTGTGTATGGCAATGGTGCTTCGGGTGGGGTTATTAACTACATCACTAAACAAGCACAAAGTAATAACACAGCATCAGGTGAATTTAGCATAGCGAGCCGTTTTAGTGCGGTAAAACCCGCAGAAAGCGCAGGTGCACGGGTATCGGCGGCTATCAATGGCAAGCTCGATAAATTTAGCTATTTAGTCACCGCAAGCTACGAAGAAAACGGTGTACAACGTGACGCAGAAGGCGATATTTTAGGTTTACTTTACGGCTTATCTGATTCAGAAACTGAAAACTATTTTACTAAACTCAGCTATGATTTTGATGACGAAAAACAACTGCAGTTTAGCTACAACTTTTACAGTTCGCAGCAAAAAACAGACTTAGGCGATGTGGTTGGCGACGGTAATATCGGCGAAAAAACTTACGCTATTCATGTTCCTAAAGAGTTACAAAAACAGGGCAAACCGCAAGGCCCAGAAGGTAATGTAAATATCACCCTAAAATACCTCGATTACGCGTTACTTGAAAACACCCAAATGACACTCGATCTGTATAAACAAGATATCGAAAACGTGTTTTTCTTTTCAACGGCTTTAGCCAACCCCGATGAAGGTTATAGCGGTGGTCAGTCGGTGATTAAATCCAACAAACAAGGTGCTAGAGCCACGTTTAACAGCCAGTTTGATTTTGACAACCTCACCACCACCTTAATTTACGGTATAGATGCCCTTAACGATAAAACATCGCAACCCTTAGTCGATGGTCGTGTGTGGGTGCCTGAAATGGACATGGAGAGTGTTGCTGGCTTTTTACAAACAAAATGGGTGATCAACGACGATATCATTGTTAAAGCGGGAGTACGTAAAGAAAACATTGATTTAACCGTGGCTGACTACCAAACACTAAAACTGTGTAAAAGCGAAACGCAGTGTTCGGTGCCGATGAGTGTGCGTGGCGATACCCTTAAATATCAAGCAACCACCTATAATGCGGGGATTAAATACAATTTAACTGACGCGTTCAGTCCGTTTATTAGTTACTCACAAGGCTCTGATATCTCAGATATTGGCCGATTACTGCGCACGGCAACCGTGAATGATATTGCGTTAATTCAAACCCAAGCTTCTATTATCGATAATTATGAGATTGGTTTTACCTCACAGTTTGATGAGCTAAGGTTTGAATTTGCTGCATACAGAAGCACTTCAGAGTTAGGCACCAGTAATAAATTTAACCCGGTAACCGGCATTTATGAGCCGGTGCGCGCTCCGCAAAAAATTTGGGGTTACGAGGGGTTAGTTAATTACACCATCACACCGCAACTTAAGCTGATAGCCACCTATAGTTATGTTGAAGGTAAAAATAGCGCCAATGACGAATATTTAGGCGCTAAACAAATTAGCCCGCCAAAAGCCACCGCCAACTTAGCATGGCAAGCGCACGACGATGTAGCGCTAACGCTTAGCTACTTACACGTAGGCGACCGTAAACGCTTTGCTAGAAACGAGCAGGGTCAATATGTAGGCGATCAAGGGGCGGTAGATAGCTATAACGTGGTTAATTTAAGTGGCCAATACCAAATTAATTCCCAGTGGAGTAGTTATTTTGGTATCGAAAACTTACTAAATAGCGACTACTACCCTGCCCGTTCACAAGCTTATACCTATGGCGGCTACAACATTAAAGGATTAGGCACCACAGTAACACTCGGTGCAAACTATCAATTTTAATTTTTAATTAAACAACAAATAGTTACGCGTTAATCACCCTGAGATTAGCGCGTAACTAAGCCCCTACACGCACAGCTGTTTGTGCTTTAAGTATCACCTTCTCTTACACACCATTATTTTAGACAGCCTGGTTGCTTTTACAGCCACTTTTAACCCAATATTAATTACCCCTTGCCCCTTTTGTAGGCTTTGCACCTGATAAACCTTAGGTTTTACTAACGCAAACTTAAATAAGAATCAAAACCAATAGTAACACAATGATTTTTAAGGAAAACTTGCAAATAATTAGATATAGACTACACTGTTGCCAATTGAAATTGTTAAGGTGAAAAATCATGAAAGGTAACCAAAAAGTAATCGATGCTTTTAATGCATTGTTGGCTAACGAATTAGCAGCCATTGACCAATATTTCATTCACTCACGCATGTACGATGACTGGGGCTTAAACAAGCTTTATGAGCGCCTTAACCATGAAATGGAAGAAGAAAAAGATCATTGCGATTGGTTAATAAAACGCATTCTATTTTTAGAAGGTGTGCCTAACATGACAAAGCGTCGTGACCTATTAATTGGCACCGATGTAAAAAGCATGATGCAAAACGATTTAACTTTAGAGCTTGAAGTGGTTGCCAGCGTAAAAGAGGTGATCGCCATTTGTGAACAACAGCAAGACTACCAGTCACGTGAAATATTAGAAAAACTGCTGTTTGATACCGAGGAAGATCATGTTTATTGGTTAGAGCAACAACTGGGCCTTATTGATAAAATTGGCAGCCAAAACTATCACCAAGCACAAATGGGCGAATAGGAGCACATTATTATGAAAGGCGATAAAGACGTTATTGCAGCGCTAAACAAAGTACTGGCAAATGAACTTGTAGGTATTAATCAATACTTTTTACATGCGCGCATGTTTAAAGACTTTGGCTTTAGCAAATTAGACAAAGCAGACTACAAAGTGTCTATTCAAAAAATGAAAAATGCCGATCGTTTAATTGAGCGTATTTTGTTTTTAGAAGGCTTGCCTAACCTACAAGACTTAGGCCGCTTACGCATTGGTGAGAACAGCGAAGAAATGATTGCCGCTAACATGAGCTTTGAACAAGATACCTTAGACGACTTACGCGCAGCAATTAAATTAGCCGAAAGTAAAAAAGACTATATCAGCCGTGAAGCACTTGATCATATTTTACATGAGCAAGAAGAGCAGCTTGACTGGCTAGAAACACAGCAGTTACTGATAAGCACCACAGGGCTTGAAAACTACCTGCAGTCGCAGCTGTAATATCGCTAAGTAACACACATAAAAAAAGCAGCTGATTAGCTGCTTTTTTTATAACTAAATTTTTGTAATGTAATTAAGCAACTTGCTCGGTAATATCGGCAATTTGAATTAACTTACGATTAAGGATCTTTTTAGTACAACCACAACACTTACCGCATTGGCTGCCCACTTTAAGCTCTTTCGTTAATTCACGCATGGTGGTAGCCCCATCGTCAATTGTCTGCTCAATTTTTTTATCAGTCACCCCGTGACATAGACAAATATACATGAATACAAACCACTCTCAATTACATTTAGTAAATGCATACTAATCTAAATGGTAACTGTTATCAATACATCTTTGGTGATTTTTTAGCTTTTTTTACGTTTTTGGTCAGCGCCACTTAAATTGAGAATTCGCGGCAGGTTGAGAATTGTTTGAATTTCATTCGAAGTGTGGCACTTAAATTGAGATTTATTAACTAAAGCCTCACCTTGAATTTAAATAGGTTTAGATTTAGGTAAATAGTTGAATGATTGAAATGAATTACATTAAGTCTGAAGAAACCTTAATGTATAAATATAGAATTAGTGCGTGGGCTATTTCCGGTTTGTGCCATGAGCGGTCATTCATGATTAACTCGTTTCTGTTTCTGCCCCAAAG
>NZ_JBFJHD010000105.1:0-10651 GCF_041613455.1 Pseudoalteromonas sp.
GAGCAACAAGCTTCGCGGTGTATGGATTGTGGTGTGCCGTTTTGCCAATCAGCAAAGTCAGAATTTGCACCGGCAGTTGCTGGGTGTCCGGTAAATAATGTTATTCCAGAATGGAACGACTTAATTTATCGCGGCCGTTGGCAAGATGCCGTAGAACTATTACATAAAACCAATAACTTTCCTGAATTTACGGGTCGCGTGTGTCCGGCGCCTTGTGAAGGTGCGTGTGTCTTGGGTATCAACGCCGATCCGGTGGCGATTAAGCTGCACGAAAAAGAAATTATTGACCATGCTTTTAAGCAAGGTTGGGTCGTGGCTGAGCCGCCTAAAGCGCGCACCGGTAAAAATGTAGCCGTAATTGGCTCAGGGCCTGCGGGCTTAGCTGTGGCAGCGCAGTTAAATAAAGCCGGCCATATGGTTACCGTGTATGAGCGCGCCGACCGCATTGGTGGTTTGCTTATGTACGGTATTCCCAACATGAAGTTGCAAAAGGAATTAGTGCAGCGCCGCGTTGATATTTTAGCGCAAGAAGGCATTGTCTTTGTGACTAACACTGAGGTGGGCAAAGACATTAGTGTGGCGCAACTGGAAAGTGACTTTGACTCCGTGGTGTTGTGCACCGGGGCAACCGTGCCGCGCGATTTAGCTGTTGCCGGACGCGAGCTCAGTGGCGTGCATTTTGCGATGGAGTTTTTAACAGCGAACACTAAAAGCCTGCTTGATAGTGAGCATCAAGACGGCGCATTCATTAATGCGAAAGGTAAAAATGTGGTGGTTATTGGCGGCGGTGATACCGGCACCGATTGCATTGGTACTGCACTGCGTCATCAATGTAACAGCGCGATTCAGCTAGAGATCATGCCGCGCCCCCCCGAAAAACGCGACGCAACGAGCAACCCTTGGCCACAATGGCCAAAACGGCTGTTGGTTGATTACGGGCAAAAAGAAGCGATTGCACGACAAGGGGACGATCCGCGTCACTATTTGGTGATGACCACCAAGCTTGAAGGTGATGCACAAGGCAATGTTAAAGCCGTGCATACCGTTGATATTACGTGGCAACAAAATGAACAAGGGCAAATGGTGCCACAACCAGTAGCCGGCAGTGAAAAAGTGATTGCTGCGGATATTGTACTGATAGCTATGGGCTTTATGGGGCCTGAAGGCGGTTTAATTGAGCAATTTGGCTTAGCGCAAGATAACCGTAGCAATATTGCCGCAGAATACGATAAGTTTGCTACCAGTAAAGCGGGTATATTTACTGCAGGCGATAGTCGCCGCGGGCAAAGTTTAATTGTCTGGGCCATCGATGAAGGTCGTCGCTGCGCCCGTGAGGTTGACCGCTACTTAATGGGCCACAGTTATTTACCGTAACTAATAGTCACGACTGAGTGACAAAATGAATATTAAGCCCCGCTGCACTTACGTGCGGTGGGGCTTATTTTATGCGATTGCCTACACATTTACAGCAACTAATAAATAACGATAAGGTAGCGTCGTTTTGGTAGGGGATAGGCCGTTCATCGACTAATATTATAAACTGTCATCAAACTGTGTTTAGATACCGTGACCGCTATTTTATTAGCCATGTTTTCTGCGACGATGAAAGGCACACTATGTTTAAAAAGTTAATGTTATTACTTACGTTCTGCTTACCGATAAGCGCTTTAACCGCAGCGCCTGCCTCTAGCAGTGAAATAAGCGCGGCTGATTTGCTCGCACAATACAGTGATTTTGCTAAGCAATACCACAATTTTACGCCCACTGAGCAAGAGTTAGCATTAATGCAAAAGCTAAAGAACAAACAGGTGTTGGTGGTATTGGGTACTTGGTGTCACGACAGTGCGCGCGAAGTGCCGAGGTTACTTAAGTTACTGGATGAATCGCAAGTGCCGTTAACTAGCCTGAGGTTGGTGACGGTAAATAAAAATAAACAAGACGACGCTGGTGTGGCACACGCTAACAACGTGCAGTACACACCCACCATCATAGTGATGCAAAATGGCAAAGAGTTAACACGCATGGTTGAAAAGCCCGCGGGCACTCTGGCGCAAGATCTCACTAAAAATTTACCTTAATAAACCAGTGAGTTTGCAGCTAATTGGCGCTGAGTTGTAGAGCCGCGGCAAAAAGCTTACATTGCTTACTTTTGCTGTGCAATCCAGTCATTGATCACATTCTCTAATACCGCTATCGGTAATGAGCCTTGGCCAATAACGGTGTCGTGAAAGCGGCGAATATCAAACTTAGCACCCAGCTCTATTTCGGCTTTAGCGCGCAGTTCTCGAATTTTAATTTCGCCCATTTTGTAAGACAGTGCTTGCCCTGGCCACGAAATATAACGGTCTATTTGATCTTCCACGGCTTGTTGCGGCAGGGCGGTATGCTCGGCCAAATAATCGATGGCTTGTTGACGGCTCCAACCAAACGCATGAATACCCGTATCAACAACCAGTCTCACCGCGCGCCACATTTCATAGCCCAAGCGACCAAAATCGCTGTAAGGGTCTTGATAAAACCCCGCTTCTTTACCTAAACGTTCGGTATACAGCGCCCAGCCTTCGCCAAATGCAGAGTGACTTAAGGTGCGTCTAAATTCAGGTACATCGAGCTCCATAGCAATGGCATTTTGTAAATGATGGCCTGGAATGGCTTCGTGCAAGCTCAGTGCTTCTAAATTATACAAAGGCTGTAATTTAGGTGTGGAGGCTAAAAAGTAAGTGCCTGGCGAGCGGTTATCTGGCGGTGGCATATAAAACGCGCCGCGGCTGGCTGAGCCTTTAATGGTAAAGGTATTACGTGGTAAATGGCCAAAGTAAGTGGGTAATTTGCCGTACATCTTTTGCGTAATAAAGGCGGTTTTTTCCAGTAAGTCTTGCGCATCGGTGGCGTAAAACTGCTCATCGGTGGCTAAAAACTGTAAAAACTCACTGTAGCTGCCGTCAAAGCCAACATCAGCAATTATTTGCTGCATTTGTGCTTTTATACGTGCCACTTCCTTGAGGCCAAGTTGGTGTATTTGCTTGGGTGTGGCGTTAGTGGTGGTGTAGTAATTAACCGTATATTGGTAGTAATCAAGCCCGCCTTTAACACTGGCAATTCCCGGCTGCGCTCTACAATGTGGCATATAGTCGTTGACAAAAAAGTCATAAAATTGCTGATAAGCAGGCACAACTTTGGCGCTGATCAATGCTTTTGCTTGTTGTTGGTACGCGGCTTGTTGAGCGGCACTAAATGTACTCGGAATACGCGTAAAGGGCTCGTATAAGGCGCTGTTTTCAGGCTGTTTAACAATATGCGCGCTAATACTCTGGCTGTAATTTTTAAAACTTTCGCAGTAATGGGTAAACCCTGTTTTTATACCTTGTTTCATTAAATCAATATTTTGCTGATTAAAGCGTGGGTAGTCGGCAAGACTCACTAAAAACTTTTCGTAATCATCAGCTGTTAAAAAGGCCATGTTAGCGGGCGCTTCGGCAAAGTAGGTGTGCCAGCCACTTAAAAAGTTAATCGGAAAGTATTTATCTTGAAATAAGTAACTTTGTTGCTCGGTTTCACGCTCATATTTAAATAAGCGGTAATTCATTAATTGTGCGTCGCTGAGCGCACTGGGAGCAATGTTTTTTAAACTATCGAGCACAGTCTTATTGTATTGTTGTCGCTGAGCAATCGCCTGTTCACTCCAGTTAGGCAGGGTGCCATTGGGTTTCCAGCCATCGGGATCGGTGCGAAAGAAGATTTTTTCAGCTTGCGCGTGCTGCCAATGGTTATCGATAATGTGCGTTAATTTGGCATTGTCATCGGCCATACTCGGTAATGAAACAACGGCTAAATACAGTGCTAAAATATTTTTTTTCAACATGGCATTCTCATTCTTAGTGAGTTAATTATTTTTAATAGTAATGATACTACCAAGTTAACTTAACGAATACGCTACTAGCTAAATGTATTTTTGCTCTTTAGAATGGAGAAAATAAAGTATAGAAATGACAATTATGTTTAATAAAGTAATAACGCTGATTGATGCAGCCAATAGCCAAGATCCAAATCAACAGCTGCATCAAGGACAGAGCATAGCAAAAGAAAGTTTATATGCACTGCGCATGACAGACATGCTGCTGCGTTTTAAACCCGATGCCGATGAGTTGATGCAAATAGCAGTACGCGGCCAGCATATTGAGCGCTGGCGGTCACCGCGTAGTGACTTTGCTATGAACAAGCAGGGCTATCATCAGTGGCGTAGTGCGCTTTATATATTTCATGCTTCAAGGGTCGTTGAGCTGATGCAGCAAGTTGGCTTTAATGAAGTACAGCAACAGCGAGTGTATGCTGCGGTAGCGAAGCAAAATATTAAACGTAACCCTGATAGTCAGTTGGTAGAGGATATTGCAAGTTTGGTGTTTATTGAACATTATATGCTGGCGTTTACTCAAACAAAACCTGATTACAATGAAGAGAAATGGTTGGGCATTATTCGCCGCACTTGGCAAAAAATGTCAGTCGCGGCGCGTGATTTTGTATTGGCGGGAAAAATTACCTTACCTGAGCCCTTAGTGGGTATTATTCATAAAGCAGTTGCGTAAAACTTTTTGTTAAACAAAAAAATAGCGTACATTTAATGTACGCCATTTAATATTTTAGCACCTAGCACCTAGCACCTAGCACCTAGCATTTAGCACCTAGTTCTTAGCTTTTATTGCGGTTTTCTTTACTAAAGGCACGAATTTTACGTTTTTGCGACAGCGTCACTTTATTAGTACGCCCTGCAAATGGGTTATCGCCTTCTCTAAATTCAATTTTGATTGGCGTGCCCATAATTTTCAGGGCTTTACGGTAATAATTCATCAAGTAGCGTTTATAGCTATCGGGTAAATCATGCACTTGGTTACCGTGAATAACGATACGCGGCGGGTTATAGCCCCCGGCATGCGCATATTTCAGCTTAACACGACGACCACGTACCAGTGGCGGCTGGTGATCAGCTTGTGCCATATCCATAATACGGCGTAACATTGCGGTACTAATACGTTTAGTCGCCGACTCGTATGCTTCGTCAACCGACTCAAATAAATGACCCACGCCGGTCCCGTGCAATGCCGAAATAAAGTGCAGGCGGGCAAAGTCAATAAAGCCTAAGCGGCGATCAAGCTCGGTTTTAATTCGCTCTTTAACGTAGTCGTCTAGGCCATCCCATTTGTTCACTGCAATTACCAGAGAACGCCCTGAGTTAAGCGCAAAGCCTAATAAGCTTAAGTCTTGATCAGAAATACCATCGCGCGCATCAACAACCAATAACACTACGTTACAGTCTTCAATTGCTTGCAGCGTTTTAATTACTGAGAACTTTTCGACCACGTCGCTTACTTTTTTACGCTTACGTACACCCGCAGTATCGATCAAAATATATTCTTTGTCGTTACGGGTCATCGGAATATAGATAGAGTCGCGCGTCGTGCCGGGCATATCGTAAACAATAACACGTTCTTCACCGAGTATGCGGTTGGTAAGTGTTGACTTGCCAACGTTAGGACGGCCAATAATAGCCAGTTTTACCGGTTTGTCGGCAAACGCTTGGTAATCTGTATCGTCTTCACCTTCTTGGTAAAGCTCGATAAGTTCTTCATCATCATCCGCTACCTCTTCGGCTTGAGCGGCTAATTCAGCAATCACTGGTTGCAGTGTTTTCTCAAGCAATAAGGTAATACCACGGCCATGTGCAGCGGCAATGTGATGCACTTCACCAAGGGATAATTGATAAAATTCGGCACAGTTTGAGTCGGCGTCAATACCATCGGTTTTATTGGCAACCACAAAGCACTTTTTCTCTTGCTTACGTAAGTGGTTGGCAATGGCCTGATCGGCCACGGTCATACCTATACGCGCATCAACTAAAAACAGTACAATATCGGCTTCTTCAATCGCGAGCAGAGATTGATCTGCCATTTCGATTTCAATGCCTTCTTCTGAGCCATCAATACCGCCCGTGTCTACCACGATAAATTCATAGCCATCATAATTTGCTTGGCCATATTTTCTATCACGTGTTAAACCTGGAAAATCGGCTACGAGCGCGTCACGAGTACGTGTTAAACGGTTAAATAATGTGGATTTGCCCACATTGGGTCGCCCTACTAGAGCGATCACGGGAAGCATACACTACCTCTTTAAAAAACAACAAAAGGCTTCGCGCTGCGAAGCCTTAAAAAAATAATTAACTATTAGCGGGTTACACTTATAGCCTGAAGTTAGTTGGGTATTTCCACCGCACTAACTTCCCCATCTCGGGTATATAAAATCAATTTATCGCCGGCAACCACAGGTTCAATAAAAAAGCCTGAACTATCAAAGTCTTCACGAGATACTAGCTCGCCAGTGGCTTTATTCACCCAGTGTAGATTACCTTCTTGGTCGCCAAGTGCTAAATAGTCACCTGCCACCGTAGGACCTGTTAAGTACCAACCACGCAGAGCGGGTTGACTCCAACGTTCAATACCTGAATCTTTATCTAATGCGTAAATAACACCTTGGCTATCTACGACATAAATACTTTGTGCATCCATGGCAATTTCGCGGTAGCTGCTGTACTCACGTTTCCATACTACATTACCAGAGCGAATATCGATTGCCGCTAAGTTGCCATTATACGCAATAGCGTAAGCAAACGGTCCGCTGATCAAAGGTTGTGTATCAACATCAACCAAGCGTTCAAATTCTGAAGCACCTTTAGCAATGGCAATGTCTGCACTCCATGCTGAATAGCCACTGTCTGAAATTAATACGCTCAATTTACCTGTTTCTAGGCCAACCAGCACACCACCGTTAGCCACCGTGGGTGAGCTTTGTCCACGTAATGTTAGAGCAGGCACTTCTTGCTCAAAACGCCAACGTTCTTCGCCAGTATCTGGGTGCATGGCTAACAATTTACCCGACGCTAAATTAACAAAAATTAAGCCATCACCTGCCGCGGGCTTTGAAAGCGATTCACCAGGTACTTTTTTGCGCCAAACTTCTTTACCTGTCTCACGGTCTAGAGCAATAACATAGCCATGTTCAGAGCCTACATATATTTTACCATAAGCTTGTAAGATTCCGCCCGATAATTTTGCACTCTCATTTTTAGCCCATGGCCAAAACGACAGATCGTGACGGACATCGGTTTTCCACAGCGTATCGCCGTTTGCGAGCTTCAGTGCATGTACTTGGCCTTCACGGCTAGCAACAAACACGGTGTCATTATAAATAGCAGGCGATAAGCGCGAGAAAAAGTGTTCAACACCATTGCCCACCGATTCTTGCCACACAACTTGCGTTTCAAATTGATTAACAATTTGCGGTAATACTAGCTCTTCTTCGTCATCGCTTGATGAACAGCCCATTAGCGTTGCCATACACAAGGCTAGGGTAGCCATAGTTATTTTTTTCATAGCTAAAACCTTATGCTGCTGGGCTAGAGATTGCTAGGTCATCTAACTTAACTTGTAATAGTGGGTTGCTGGTGAGTCCACCGGCATCCACTGCAGCTTGATAGGCTACACGTGCTTGCTGTTTATTACCTTGCTGAGTATAAATATCGCCTTTAAGTTCAGCAACATTGGCCGCAAATGCTTCAGGCAGCGTCGCCTCTAAGGTAGTGAGTGCGTCGTCAAACTGCTGCTGGGCAATTTGAATACGTGCTAAACGAGTGATCGCAATGGCTGTTAATTCAGTGTTATCGTTATTGGCGACGATCCAGCTCAGTTTTTCGCTCGCTACATCGAGTTTATTTTCTTCTACCGCATCTTTAGCTGCCACAAAAGCCGCTAGCGTCGCGTAGTTACTGTCTTTATGTTCGCTAAGAAAGCTATCCGCTGATGCTAATACATTGTCACTTGAAACCAGTGTGGTGTAGGCATCAGAAGTTTGCTCTGCAGTGGTAATTTGATGCTGGTTATAGGCTTTCCAGCCATATAATCCACCTAAACCGACAATGACACCAAGTGCCAGTGATAGGCCGTTTTCACGAAAAAAGCGTTTAATGGCTTCTGCTTGTTGTTCTTCTGTTGAATAAATATCCATTTCTACCTCTAATGTTTGCTCAGCTATTAAATAAGCTCAGCGAGTAGCGCTTTAGCTTGTTCTAATTTTAGTGTGACTTGCTCTTTACGTTCGCGTAAATACTTTATGGTCACCACGCCTTGTGCTAATTCATCTTCACCAATAATCACAGCCACAAGTGCGTCGCTCTTATCGGCACGTTTTAATTGTTTTTTAAAGTTGCCGCCGCCGGCATGCACCATTACTCGAAGGTTTGCCACATCGCGACGTAGCTCTGCGGCAATAACGGGTGCTTGTATGCTGGCTTTATCGCCCATCGCCGCTAAATATACATCGGCGCTTCGGCGAACATCACCAACACATTCAAGGGCTTGTAGTAACAGCACTAAACGCTCAAGGCCCATTGCAAACCCAACCGCAGGAGTGGCTTTGCCGCCAAGTTGCTCAACTAAGCCATCGTAACGTCCGCCAGCACACACAGTACCTTGTGCGCCTAAGCTGTCGGTGACCCACTCAAATACAGTGCGGTTGTAATAATCTAAGCCACGCACTAACTTTTCGTTAATCGTGTATTTGACGCCAGCGGCATCTAAACGTTCACATAAATTTTCAAAATGTTCTTTTGATTCAGTATCTAAATGCTCAGATAACTTCGGTGCGTCAACTAAAACAGCCTGCACTTCGGGGTTTTTGCTGTCTAACACTCGCAATGGGTTAGAATACATGCGACGTTTTGAGTCTTCATCGAGTGCATCAAGGTGTTGCTCTAAGTAGGCCACTAACGCATCGCGGTATTTTGCGCGCGCTTCGTTAGAGCCTAACGAGTTGAGCTCTAAGCGTACATGCTCGCTGATACCAAAC
Source organism: Pseudoalteromonas sp. (assembly GCF_041613455.1). Lineage (GTDB taxonomy): Bacteria > Pseudomonadota > Gammaproteobacteria > Enterobacterales > Alteromonadaceae > Pseudoalteromonas. The sequence continues at coordinate 8,896 of NZ_JBFJHD010000105.1, forward strand.
GACTGCCATAATTGCGCCGTTAATAAAATCACTTCAGCGTCGATATCGGCCGTTGCAATACCAAAAGTTTCTAAACCAAACTGATGGAATTGACGATAGCGGCCTTTTTGTGGGCGCTCATGACGAAACATCGGACCCATGTACCAAAGGCGTTGCTCTTGGTTGTAGAGTAAGCCATTTTGATTGCCAGCCCGCACACATGCGGCGGTGCCTTCTGGGCGTAGAGTAAGCATGTCACCGTTGCGATCGGCAAAGGTGTACATTTCTTTTTCAACGATATCAGTTACTTCACCAATAGAGCGTTTAAATAAATCGGTTGATTCTACAATAGGAAAACGAATTTCTTGATAACCGAACGATGCTACTGTCTCGCGTAAAATGTGTTCAACTTTCTGCCAAATTTGCGTATCGCCTGGCAGGCAATCGTTCATACCGCGAACTGCCTGAATTTGTTTTGCCACTGATAAATCCTAAAACTGTTTTTTGCGCAGCCAGTTGCCGCAGCAATATAAAATTATTGACCCTATATTATAACCTTAACTCATGCGTAAATGCGAGTCTAGCGGCGTGTTATCACTAACTTACTCAGTGATAACCGCGTGCAATAGGGGCAAACTAAAATGTGTGTAAATGTTTTAATTACTCAACGATTTTGATATCGATAGCGGTTTGTTTTTGCTTTTGCTCGATATAGTCGCGCACATAGCCTTCGAGTTGATCGACAATATTATTGTTATCAATACGCGCTTTTTGGCGTTCGCCATTAATATATAACCCCGAACGGCGATTAGCCCCAGCCAAACCAATGTCACTGACCAGTGCTTCACCTGGGCCATTAACCACACAACCGATGACTGACACCGAAACCGGTTCAATAATATCTTCTAAGCGTTCTTCAAGTTGGTTCATGGTGCTCACAACATCAAACTCTTGGCGAGAACAACTTGGGCAGGCAATAAAGTTTATGCCGCGCGAACGAATGCGTAACGACTTTAAAATATCAAAACCGACTTTTATTTCTTGCACCGGATCAGCAGCAAGCGACACGCGCAGGGTATCACCAATGCCTTCGGCCAATAGCATACCTAAACCTACTGCCGATTTAACCGATCCCGAGCGCATGCCACCGGCTTCGGTAATGCCTAAATGCAGCGGCTGCTCTATTTCTTTTGCTAATAAGCGATACGCGCCCACGGCTAAAAATACATCTGAGGCTTTTACCGATATTTTAAATTGGTCAAAGTCTAAGCGGCGTAAAATATCGACATGGCGCATTGCTGATTCTAATAATGCTTCGGGGGTCGGCTCGCCATACTTTTCTTGCAAATCGCGCTCCAGTGAACCACCGTTAACCCCAATACGAATCGGGATGTTATGCTCGCGAGCGGCGTCTACCACTGCTCTAATACGCTCTTCACTGCCGATATTACCTGGGTTGATCCGCAAGCAATCGACGCCGTATTTGGCTACTTTTAACGCAATACGGTAGTCAAAGTGAATATCGGCCACTAACGGAATTGAGACCTGCTGTTTGATACTTTTAAACGCCTCGGCCGCGTCCATGGTCGGGACTGACACGCGTACGATATCGGCGCCGGCATCTTGAATGGCTTGAATTTGCGCTACCGTGGCATCGACATCGAGGGTGTCGGTGTTAGTCATTGATTGCACCGCAATCGGGGCGCCGTCGCCAATGGGCACATTGCCGACGTTAATACGGGTTGATTTTCTGCGTTTAATTGGAGATTCTGAAAAC
>NZ_JBFJHD010000106.1:0-10531 GCF_041613455.1 Pseudoalteromonas sp.
CTCATCGTTGTTTTCGACCACTAAGCGACAGGTTAAATCGCCTTCACCTTGCGCTATATCTTTAATTGCATCGTTGAGCCTGCGCATCGGGCGCATTAAATAACGCAATAACAACTGCATCATAATGACAATCACAATAATGCCCAGCAACATGTATAGCGCAGCCCGCTTTTCAAAGGTCGTTACGCTGGCATAGGCTTGCTGTTTATCAATCACCACGCCTAAATACCAGTCGACATTTTCTATGCCGCGTATTTTAGTAAAAGACACGAGTTTAGGTTGGCCGTCAAGTTGATACTCAGTGAACGTGCTGACTAATGGCGTGGCTGTGCCAAATAGCTCAGTGGTGTTTTTTAAATTAAGCGCGCGATTCGGGTGGCTTAAAACCTGCCCCTGATGGTCAATTAAAAAGCCATAACCTAAGCCTAAAAAGTCAATATCGTTAATGATTTTGGTAATAATACTCATCTCAATATCGGCCCCCGCTACGCCAATAAACTGCTTATCTTGCTGCATTGGCACCACAGCTGAAATCGTCAGTTCATTACTGGTCACATCAATATAGGGGGTGGTAAACGCGGTATTGGTTTTATTTTCCACAAGTTTATACCAAGGCCGCGAGGTGGCATCAAAATCTGCAGGAAGCACCACACTAGTATCATTTAAAATAAACACACCACTGGGTTTGCCAATATAAGTATTTTTAAAATTACCTGCAACCTCGGCGGTATTAAGCTGTGCGAGTGTTAGTGTTTCTGGATCGGTTGTTTGATGTGTGTACGCAATTGATTTCACAATAGCCAACTTATCATTCAGCCAGTTGGCAATGTTTTGTGACACAGACTCGGAGTTTTGTTGCAACACTAAAGCAAGCTGTTGCTGCGTTTGGTTACGCATCGCAATGTAGTTATTTACAGTAAAAAGCCCCAGTACCAGCACTAACACCAGTGAAGCGGCTATGGTTACTTTGGTGGTGAATTTTAATGACGCTAACATAACTGCCTTAAATTGTTATTGTTGTTAACAACACTTTTAACAAAAAAAGAACAAAAAGTCTTAGCTATGAGGTGAATACGCTAGATAAACTGAAAAACAATACTAAAGCATTAAATAAAATGCGTTCAATGAAGGAGTGTGGCATGCAGCAGGCGATCTAGCTATATGATGCTTAAATTATTATCATTCAAGCTATAACAGGGTGTTAGCCTACAGCGTTATACTCTAGGCTCAAAAAATATCAAGCTTATAAATTCAAGCAATAAACACGCTTAGTGAAGATTATGCTTTATGCCACTTCATTTTATTGTTGGTATCGCGAGAATTAATAATGGTGGTGTCACTACTTTCCACCCCACCGAGTTTTGCTAACCTGTCGTAAAGCACCACATTACAGGTTGCCGCAAGGTTCATACAGCCAAGAGTAGGAATATAAACCACTTCATCGGCCCATTTTAATACCTCTTTTGACACTGAGCCGTCTTCAGGACCAAATACATAGAAAGCATTTTCCGGGTGGGTAAACTCAGGCAAAGGTGTCGCGCCCTCAATTAACTCGATGACCACAACCGTTGCACCTTGAGGTTTTACGGTGGCTAAATTATCAGCCGCGGTGAGTGGAATGCGTTGCAGCACGTTTTTGGTATCAGTGTGAAACTTTTGCGCATTAAGGTAACGGTTACCGGTGAAAAAAACCTGCTGGGCATCATAACACCCTGCGGCGCGCAGTACCCCACCTACATTGGTTGGGCTTTTGGGATTAATTAAGCCAATCGTTGCTTGTGGTGTCATTAATCGCAATCCTTAGTAGGCCACTCGGCAATATATAAATCAAAGTCGTCTAAATTCACATCGCAGTCTTTCACGGTTTTATCTTTTACCGATATCCCCTGCTGATGCATCATGGTTTTGTCGCCATTATTTAACAAAGGGTGCCATGACGCTAACCCACGTCCTTCATGCAACCTACGGTAACTACAGCTTTGTGGCATAAAAAAGATATCTTTAAGGTTTTCTTTAGTGAGTTTGACACACGAGGGGACCAAAGTTTGGCGGTTTTCGTATTCACTACAGCCACAGCTATTATTATCGAGGTACTGACAAACAATATTAGTAAATATTAACTGCTCACCTTCACGCAATTGATCGGTTGCAGTAAATTCTTCTTCATCTTCGCTGTCGATAAAGGTATTTAAGCAACATTTTCCACAGCCATCACAAATGGCTTCCCATTCATTTTGGTTCATGTCGCTTAGGCTTTTTTTAAGCCAAAATTGGCTATTTACTAACTGTTGATCAAACATAAAATCTACTCACGCCCCTTATAGTGCGCGCATTCTAACTTATTACGACGTAAATTACAGTTGCGAATTATCCCTAGGCTTTATTATTTCCCCCCACCTACATAAAACCGCGCCAGCGCGCTAAAGATATTGATTAAGCTAAAAGGCTATATTTACAGAAACAAGCCCGGTTGCTACAGTCGAATAAATATTCACTTCTCGGTAACACACTAAAATGAAACAAAAAATACTCTCATCCGCTATCGCACTATTATGTTTGCATAGCGTTAATGCTCACGCAGTGACGTATGTATCTGCCAAAGCGATGCTCGATGTGCAAACAGGTCAGCTAATCAACGCGCCATTAATTACCATAGATAACGGCATCATTACCGCTGTGGAACGTAATAAAACGCCAACGCTTAGCAAAGATGATGAGCATATTTCGCTGCCTGAATTGACGCTGATGCCGGGGCTAATGGATATGCATGTGCATTTAACTAGCGATCCTACCGTGTCACGCAGCGAACGATTAGGGCAATCGGTACCGCGTATGGCAATAAAAGCTGCCTATTTTGCGAAAAAAACCCTTGAGGCCGGTTTTACCACAGTGCGTAATGTTGGGGCCGATGGCTACAGTGTTATTGCTGTACGTGACGGTATTAATGCCGGCGATATTATTGGCCCACGTATTTGGGCTGCAGGCCCGTCGTTAGGCATTACCGGCGGACATTGTGATAATAACCGCTTACCACCGGAACTAAAGTACACGGCACAAGGCGTGGCCGATGGCCCATGGGGGGTTCGCGTTAAAGTACGCGAAAATATTAAATACGGCGCCAACGCCATTAAATTTTGTGCCACTGGCGGAGTGTTTTCAAAAGGCACCAAATTGGGTGCACAACAATATTCGTTACAAGAAATGCAAGCCATTGTGGATGAAGCTCATATGCGTGATTTAACCGTTGCCGCCCACGCACACGGCACCGATGGTATAAAAACCGCCATTAGAGCCGGCGTAGACAGCGTTGAGCACGCCAGCTATTTAGATGATGAAGCAATACAGTTGGCAAAAGATCATGGCACTTGGCTGTCGATGGATATATACAATACCGAATATACCCTTAGCTTTGGCGAACAAAATGGCGTCGATGAAGAAAATCTCAATAAGGAACGCCAAGTCTCAAAAGTACAACGCGACAGTTTTAAGCGTGCTGTTGCTGCAGGCGTAAATATGGTGTTTGGCACTGATGCGGCTATTTACCCGCATGGTGATAATGCAAAGCAGTTTTCGCGAATGGTTGAATTTGGCATGAGTGAACTACAAGCCATTCAAACTGCCACAATCAACAGTGCAAAACTATTAAAAATGGACGCGCAGCTGGGACAACTAAAACCAGGCTTTGCAGCCGATTTAATTGCGGTAAAAGGCAGCCCGTTACAAAATATTACCTTGTTAGAACAGATCCCATTTGTGATGAAAGCAGGGGTTGTATACAAAAGCGAAAAGTAAACATAGCAAAAATAACCATTCCTAATAGATGCAGGCTGAACCATAAAGCTCAGCCTGCATTCTTTCACAGCAGGGCACACACTCTCTTTGCCCTTGTTAGCTTTACACAAATGTTAACTAGTTTGCAGTAACGTTGCTAAAAACTAATATGACGCGCAAACATTGCGCAATTAATACTTTTTTAATAAAAAAACTGAACTTTTTATTCACCTTGAAAACAATAACCATTATCATTCACTAAATTATTAAATACGAATGATTATCACCTCATGAAGAAATTTAAATACTCCTTAGTGACCCTCGCCTGCTTAAATGCACAGGCTGTAATAGCTGCAACAACCTCTGTAGACGAAGATATAGAACACATTAGTGTGTATGAAAAACAAAACCGTGTTGTTATGCGCTCAGGGCTTGCGACTAAGTCGGATATGTCACTGATGCAAACTCCCGCCCCAGTGGTGGTGATTGACCGCGAACTAATTGAATCTCAGGGCGTTAATAGCCTGCAAAATTTAGTTAGGAACGTGAGTGGCTTAACCCAAGCCGGCAATAACTATGGCATAGGTGATAATTTAGTGATCCGTGGCTTAGGGGCTAATTACACTTACGACGGTATGTATGGCGGCGCCGGGCTTGGTAATACCTTTAATCCCACACGATCACTAACCAATGTGGAGTCGGTTGAAGTGTTAAAAGGCCCAGCAACCGGCCTCTACGGCATGGGCAGCGCGGGTGGCGTGATCAACTTAATCGAAAAGAAGCCGCAATTTAATGCCATGCACAAGGTAGCTGTAGAGCTGGGTCAGTGGGATAGTTATGCCCTCTCCATAGATAGCACCAATGCAATTACAGACGATATTGCCTATCGGGTGATGGCAAAAACCGCCTCAAGTGCAGGCTTTCGTGACTTAAAAGAGCAACGCGACGAAATCTATGGCTCGATAAAATATCTGCTTAATGATCAGCACGACATTATACTTTCTGCTGCGTATATTAATGATGCCATTGCGGTAGATTCAATCGGCCACCCTATTCGTATCTTTAATGCAGATTCAGTCAACGGCTTAACTGCCGGTGAGGTAACCGGGGCTGACTTAGCTAATGATGAAAGCAATAAAGGTTTGCAACTGACGGATGCACAACGCGAGCAACTAGCCAATTCGTTAGCGCCTGCTGATGGCTTAACGCCGTATCGCTTTGGTAATAACGGTATAATCTCGCCCATGGCAAAAGATAATGAAGGTGAAGAGCTGCGTTTTAAACTCACCCATAACTACTACCTGAGCGATGATGTATTGTTAAACCAGCAACTGCAATACCGTAATTACAGCTCAAGTTTTGCACGCCAAACCGGCGCCTATAACTATGTATATTGGCAGCGAAATGGCGTAATTAATGCCGATCCTCGCGCTCCTTTAGTTGAAGATGGTGTACTGTACCCTTTTGCTGCACGCCGCCAAGAGTACCGACAAGTGGCTGCCGATGAAAAGTCGTGGCAATACTTTGCTGATTTGCGCTATGACTTTATGCTTGGTGATATTGATAACGAACTGTTAGTGAATGCCAATTATGAAGACCGCGATATTCGCTTTGAACAATACTCAATTTGGGATAAAGACTATGTGATCAAAAATAACCAAGGAGATACCACCTACCAAGGCTCGCTTGATTATATTTATGATATTAGACAGCCAAATTGGCCCACTGGTCACTTTGCCGATTACGATCCGCTAAAAACCAGCAACTACAATAAAAAAGTGCAAGCGTGGGGTGTGGGTCTGCAACATGTTGCCTATATCAACGATGCGCTGACCACCCGCGTAGGTCTGGCTTATAATCGTATCAAGCAAAGCTATCAACATTTAGGCGTCGATCCGCGTTACAGTGCCAGCCGCGCCAACCCCACTGCAGAGGCCAATACTGCCGACAGTGGTTTAACCTATAACATAGGCGCTACCTATCAGCCAAACGCACACTTATCTGTGTTTGTTAACCATTCTAAAGGCCGTACAGCGTATAGCGTATTAGGCGCTGTGAGTGGCAATCAAGCCGATAGAAAAGACTCTGAATCACTGAGTAACGATATAGGCATGCGTTTTAAGGCGTTTGACGATCAGTTGTTGGCATCAATAGTGGTATTTGAAAGTGCCCGTACCAACTTAGAATACGCAAACCCACTCTATGAAGCCGGGGTCTCTGCACCCGATGTGGTAAAAAGCTTTTTTAATGGTAAAGAGCAAACTAAAGGGGTGGAGCTTGATATTAATGCGTATTTAAATGACGACTGGAAAGTGAATATCAATGGCGTTTATCAAGATGCACGGGATAAAAAAGATCCCACACGGGCTTCGTACGACACCCGTCAAAAAGGAACGCCTTATGTCACCGCTAGCACTTGGGTTAGTTATTATGCGAACTGGTTTGACTTACCCGAAGCGGTCACCTTTAGCAGTGGCATAACCTATGTTGATAAACGCAGCACTAACTCAAGCTCGTTTGGCATACCTAATGGCTATGTGCCTAGCTACACCGTCTATGATGCAGCCGTTTCTTACACCACAAAGCAGTGGCACTTACAATTAAACTTAAACAACCTGTTTAATAAACATTACTATTCTAAAGCGATGTTTTTAGGCGGCATGCCCGGCGAAGAGCGCAACGCTAAGCTGAGCTTTAGTTATACATTGTAACCGCCGCTATTGAAAAGCGCGCCACACTCAGCAAGTGATCTGTTACAGCTCGTTGAGTGTGGTTTTAGATGCATATAAAAATCGCAATACCGATAAGCTTGACTAAAATTTTGCTATCTAAAATAAGCGTGCTAGCATTACTTTCTGAAGTTACTGAATATTAAGAAGCTATGAGTTTATCCGAAAATAATTTTGCCTTTGTAATGCACTGCGGTGAGATGGGCAGCCGCTGGGGATTTAACCGCACCATTGGCCAAATGTGTGGCTTGTTAATTTTAACCAAAGATCCTATGACCGCCAACGAAATTGCCGAAGCTTTGAGTATCTCTCGAGGTAACGTGAGTATGGGCCTTAAAGAGCTGCAATCGTGGCAGCTAATTAAAGTACAGCATATACCCGGTGACAGAAAAGAGTATTATGCGCCGGCGGGTGATATTTGGGAGCTGGCAAACCGTGTATTTGAAGAACGCAAAAAACGTGAAATAGAGCCCACGCTGAGTTTGCTGCGCAATAACCTGTTAGATGAAGCAAGCGATGACGATGCGCGGTATGCACAAAAACAAATGGGGGAAATTCACAATCTACTCGAAACGGTCACTAAATGGTCAGCTGAGCTTCAACGCTTAAGCCCTGAGCAATTACATAACCTAATGAAGTTGGGCTCAGGTATCGGCAAAGTAATTGATTTAAAAGATAAAATATTTAATAAACAGTAACGCATAAAGATAAAAAGCCGCATTAGCGGCTTTTTAAGCAATCAGGTTGAGCTATTATAGCAAGTTAAATTTTCGGATAACCGATTCTATCGGCCAAAAACCCGACGCTGGTGGCAAAGTAATACGAACGATTCCAATGCATTAACACTTTATAGTTATCGTACGCTAAATACATGCGGCCATTAATATCATCTGGCATTACCAAAGCTGCACGAATATCAACCTCAGGTAAATCGCTACCATCGGCGCGGCGCACTCCCAGTGCTTGCCACTGGGCTAATGAGCGCTCTGAGTTATTCCAATATTCTAGCCATTGCTTGCGGCTTTTAGTACCGCGTTTTAAAATATACTGACTATCAAAATTGTCCGGTAGCTGCACTTGGCGGCCCCAAGTAAGTGCGTCATTCCAGCCTTCTTGCTTTAAGTAATTAGCAATAGAGGCAAACGCATCTTCTTTTGTGGTCCAAATATCTTTACGGCCATCATTATTGTAATCAACGGCATAGGCGTTAAACGAAGTCGGCATAAACTGCGTTTGCCCCATAGCACCAGCCCATGAACCTTTAAACTTATCAAGGCTAATATGCCCCGACTGTAAAATGTCGAGGGCAGCCCATAGCTGTTTTTTATACATGGTTTCACGACGCCCATCGAACGCCAGCGTCACCAGTGACGAAATAACATTATGGCCACCTTGTATGGCTCCAAAGTTACTTTCCAGCCCCCACAGGGCAACAATAAAACGCGCTTGTACGCCATAGTCTTTGGCAACCTGTTCCAGTACATCTTTGTTTTCAGCGTACAGCTTACGTGCGCGGTCAATCTTCCACTGCGGTGCACGTTTCGGTAAATAGCTTTCGAGGGTTTCTTTTACTTCGGGCTGATTTTTATCAGCCGAGACTACTTTTTCTTTATACGTTGCCGTGGCAAATGCTTGCTCTACAAGTTCGCTTGCATAGCCTTTAGCAAGGGCTTGTTGTTTTAAATCGCTTAAGTAAGCGTTAAACTCGGCTTGTGTTTTTGCCATTACCGAGGTGCTTAAACAAACACCACATAATATTACAGCTAGTTTTTTAATCACTATCAGCTCCATTTTCTTTTCGTAGTTGACTCAACAAGTTTTCTTTTGGCGGTGGCAGTTGTAAATAATAGCCTTTTTCTGCCAACTCACTTTTTACCACGGCTAAATCTGAGCCGCCTAAATGCTGACGTTTTGCTAAGTTGATGATCATCACATACCGAGGTTGACCAAACATAGCCATTAAAGGTTCCGGAACTTTACTAAAATCATCTCTTTTTTCTACAAATAAAAAAGTGTCCGCTTTTTTGTTACTTTTATATACCGCAGTTAGCATTATGGCCCTATAAATTGTTGCACAACAGTGTCGTACACTATAACATGAGAGTAATAATAAGTTAGAAAAATTAGATTAGAAATTTCATTTAAGGCCTTATTCAGCCTGCGTTTATCTAATATTGATTTCTGATCAAATAATACAATTGAGCGTGTATGTCGGACCAAATTTTTGAGTTAAAAGGGAATCTTTTTACGTTATCAGTTTTGCAGCTTTATAGCGCTGATATCTCCCTTTTAGCAGAGCAGCTTTATGTAAAAATAGCGCAGGCACCTAAGTTTTTTGAAGGGGCCCCTATTGTTGTTAATTTAATAGAAATAAAAAACAGTGCACTTGATTTTGTGCATTTAAAATCATTGCTAGAACGTATGAGTTTTAATGCTGTGGGTGTATGTAATGGCTCAGATGAGCAACATGCACTGGCTAAAGCCGCAGGGTTATCGGTATTAAACTATTCACAAGACGTTAAGAGTGAACCGGTTAAACAAGAGGCGAATACGTCGATTGTTGAAAAGACAGTGCATTTACCAGCGCAAGTAATAAATGGCACGGTACGCTCTGGGCAACAAGTGTATGCCAAAGACCGAGATTTAATCGTGCTCGGCGCAGTCAGTCATGGTGCAGAAGTGATAGCCGATGGCAATGTGCATATTTACGGCACGCTGCGTGGCCGCGCGATTGCTGGGGCAAAAGGGTTAAAAAATGCGTATATATTTTGTAATAAGCTAGAAGCAGAGCTTGTTTCAATTAACGGTAATTACTGGATCAGTGACTCACTGCAAGGTGAGCACTGGGGTAGCGCTGTGCAAATACAACAAAAAAATGATTCATTAGAAATTTCAGCATTGGTTAAAGGATAAATCTCATGGCAAAAGTAATTGTCGTTACCTCAGGTAAAGGCGGTGTTGGTAAAACAACATCAAGTGCCGCAATTGGCACCGGTTTAGCGTTAAAGGGTTATAAAACCGTTATTATCGATTTTGATATTGGCTTACGTAACTTAGATTTGATCATGGGCTGTGAACGCCGTGTTGTTTACGATTTTGTAAACGTGATCAACGGTGAAGCAAATTTAAATCAAGCACTTATCAAAGATAAGCGCGTAGATAAACTGTTTTTATTACCCGCATCACAAACCCGTGATAAAGACGCACTTACCCGTGAAGGGGTTGAACGCGTATTAAATGAATTAAAAGAAGATTTTGATTACATAGTATGTGACTCGCCAGCAGGTATTGAAGCCGGCGCTATGATGGCCATGTATTTTGCCGATGAAGCGATTGTGACGACCAACCCAGAAGTATCGTCAGTGCGTGACTCAGATCGAATCTTAGGTATTTTACACAGCAAGTCTAAACGCGCTGAAGAAGGCCTAGAAAACATTAAAGAACACTTATTAATTACCCGCTATAATCCAGATCGTGTTTCTAAAGGTGAAATGCTGTCGGTTGAAGATATACAAGATATATTAGCCATCGATTTATTAGGTGTTATTCCTGAATCTCAAGCTGTATTAAGTGCGTCAAACTCGGGCCAGCCGGTTATTTTAGACAGTGAGTCTGATGCGGGCCAAGCTTACGCTGATGCAATTAATCGTTTATTAGGTGAAACAGTTGAGTTTCGCTTTTTAGATGTAGAGAAAAAAGGCTTATTCAAACGGATATTTGGAGGTTAACGTGTCTTTACTTGACTACTTCCGCTCAGAAAAGAAAAACAGTGCGTCATTAGCAAAAGAGCGATTGCAGATCATAGTCGCGCACGAACGTTCGCAGCGAGGCACACCGGATTACTTACCACAATTAAAACAAGATATATTAGATGTGATCCGTAAATACGTAAATGTCAGCAGTGATGCTGTTCAAGTACAGTTTGATCAAAATGAAGATGATTTAGCGGTACTCGAACTAAACGTCACCCTACCTGACGAAGAGCCAAAAGTATAATAAACAAGGGCGTATAATACGCCCTTTTTTATTGA
>NZ_JBFJHD010000107.1:0-10470 GCF_041613455.1 Pseudoalteromonas sp.
GCTTGCGTTTTACCCGCATTAAGTTTGCGGTAAAATTCATAGCCCACTCCGGAGGCCACAATTAACGAAATAATAAGCGCTATAATCGCAATTTTACTGACTTTTTGCTTATGTTTTTCCTCCGTATTACGCGCCTTTGCAGCACTGCTTTGCGCTGTTGCTTTACTGCTTTTTACACTTGAGTCGAGTGCTTTTTGCGGTGTTTTTTCTGCCGTTGGCGGTGTGGTCTGTTCGCTCATTTTGCTACCTTGCTGATTAATGCAGGTAAACATAGCGTCGTCACTAGCCCCTGCTGCAATACATATATTAGCCGAACTTATCTGATGCTGCTGTAAATAAGCGCCTATACGCTCACTGGCAACATAAAATCGACACTGTTGTAACCATTGTAGTTGTGGCGCAGCAAGATCGGCAAAAATTGCATCCACCGCCGCATTACTAGTTACGACTATACCCTGTACTTTTAGCCTTTGCCAGTGGTCTATCCAGTTAGCCGGCTCATGCGCAATCGGGGTTCGTGAATACACCACGCAATTATTTAAATATGCGCCGCGTTGCTTTAATGTTTTAGCTATGTCGGGGCGCCCACCAACGCCTTTCACTAACACAATATTGCAGCCGTCTACATCTGCGAGTGTTTTCAGTGCCAACAAGCCTTCGGAGTCGTGTTGTTTAGGTACCGCAGCGCGCACGCCAAATACATCATAAATAGTATCGGCCGTTTGCTGGCCCACCGCATAAAACTGCGCTTTGGTATTAATTTCAGGCTGCAGCTCATTCAGTGCATGCACCGCATCTTGCGAAACAAAAATAATTTTATCAGCATTACTTAATGGGCTGAGCTCACGACTATCGGGAATTAAATAATCAATATTTAATACTGGAAATAAAGACGCTTGATAACCCGCTTGCTCAAGTTGTTGTGCAAGGGCGGCGCCTTTTCCTTGGGGACGAGTTATCAAGATATTTAACATTACGCGTCTCTGTATACTTCAGCTAATATTTTGTCTGCACCTTGCGCTAATAACTTTTTAGCAAGCGCAACCCCCAGTTTTTCAGCGTCGTCTACGTGGCCGCTAATTTCATCACGTAACACTTCACTGCCATCAATCGCACCCACTAAGCCACGTAAGTGCACTTGGTCACCATTAACTAGTGCGTAAGCACCAATAGGTACCTGACAGCCCCCTTCTAGATGACGGTTCATAGCACGCTCGGCATTCACCCGAATACGTGTTTCTCGGTGCTCAAGTGGCGTCAGTAATGCTTTAGTTGCTTCATCATCAATTCGACACTCAATCCCCACCGCACCTTGACCATTTGCAGGCAATGAGACTTCAGGCTCAATATAAGCACGAATACGCTGTTTCATTTCTAAGCGGATCAAACCTGCTGCTGCTAAAATGATTGCATCGTATTGACCCGCATCTAATTTAGCTAAACGGGTATTCACGTTACCGCGCAGGTCGTGTATTTCTAGATCAGGGCGTAGCTCCCTAATTTGACACTGACGTCGTAAGCTCGAAGTGCCCACAATCGCGCCTTGCGGTAGTGCATCGATATTGGCGTAATTATTAGACACAAACGCGTCACGTGGGTCTTCACGCTCACAAATAGTGTGCAGCGTTAACCCATCTGGAAACTCTACCGGCATATCTTTCATCGAATGCACAGCCATATCAGCATGCCCGGCTAACATCGCTTGTTCAAGCTCTTTAACAAACAGGCCTTTGCCACCAATTTTAGCCAATGGGGTGTCTAAAATCACATCACCTTGCGTCGACATAGGCACTAACTCAACACGCAGTTCGGGATAATGATGCTCCAGCTCCGCTTTTACAAACTCCGCCTGCCACAGCGCCAAGGCGCTTTTACGGGTAGCAATACGCACTACCTTAGTTGTTTCGGTCATTAAAAATACTCACTTAATTATGTCAGTGTAGCTGGCTTAGTCAGCTAAAATTCTAAATTCTTTTTGAGCAATTAACAGGCCTTGCTCATCAATTACATCTACTCGCCAATGGCCTATTTGCGAGTCCAAAATCGTTTTTTTGGAATATGTTCTGTAACGCGGCGAGGTAACTGCAAGTTCAATTGCATCCATTACCTCCCCTTCAAACAACCAGACATGGGTGACCTTTTGCCCTTGTAAGTTTTTTAGCTCACTAAAAAATGACAAGGTCGCAGTAAACTGGCTGAGACGAATATCAGCAGCAAACACATTAACCGGCTCACGCTTAGTTACTTTACGAGTCAGCACCGCTCGGCTTATTTTATCGGTATCTATTTGTGCCCCTAGCGCCACACTTGCCACGGGCGCTAATGGCGCAAAACCTTGCACATTATTAGCGGTTGTGTTGCCACTGGCGCTGGGCACCACTAAATCGCTTGTTGGCGCTGCAGTATCAACATGTAACGGCTCTGCGGCTCCCCTTGCTGCAGTTACTGACGGCGCAACGGGCTCCTGTGATGCAGGTTCTATAACAACTACATCGCTAGCTGCTACGCGCGTTGCTACTGCAAGCTCAGCGCCGGGGGTTGCTTGTTTATCTTGTAGCGTTACCGGTTGCGGGGTGGCCACCACGGGTTGCTCCGCCAAAATGGCTGGTATTGAATGCGCGCTATTATCTGCGCTACTGGCTACATTTTCACTTGCGCTTGATGACTGGTTTGGCTCTCCTTGCTCTGCGTTAACCATAGTGGTTAAGCCATACACCACAGCGGCAGAGGTCATTATTGCCAACATAGAAACACTCACAATACGGCGCCAGTTCCACACATAACTTAACGTTGGCAACTCACTTTGTGGCTCGCGTTTAACGTTTGCTTTAATCACTATTTTTTGACCCATATTAACCTCTGCAAATCCATTATTAACTTAAACGTGCAATTAACCATTGACGAATAGCGTGTAGCTCAGCGGCACACACCTGATGCGCCATAGGGTATTCTTGCCAGCTGACATCCATTTTATGTGCTGTTAATACGTCAAAGGCACTTTTACCTGCACTGAGTGGCACCACATTATCGTCACTGCCGTGCGCCATAAAAACATTTAAATCGTGGTGTATTGCTTCTTCTTGCAGTTTTTCTGGCACACACATATAGGTTGAAAGCGCCATCACACCGGCAAGTTTTTGCGGGTAACGGGGTGCTAAGTGCAGCGAAATTACACCACCTTGCGAAAAGCCGGCTAAAATAATTTTATCGGCTGCAATACCGCTGGCAATTTCTTGGTCGATTAAATGCGCCACTTTAGCGGCTGACTCTCGCACGCCCTGCTCATCGGCACGTTTATCTAAATCCATTGACTTAATATCATACCAAGAGCGCATTGCCATGCCACCATTTATGGTGACCGGTTGCACTGGCGCATGGGGGAAAATAAACCTCACCCCAAGCTCATTTGGCAGTGCCAGCTGCGGCGCAACGGGGGCAAAGCCGTCACCGGAGTCACCTAAACCGTGTAACCAAATAACACTGGCTTTATGTTCACTTTGAGCGGGGTATTCTACAAACGCTAAACTCATAATGATGATTGCCACTCAATTTTTTGACCTGCTTGGCGTGTTGACGCTTCGTTCATAAACTGCCAAAACTCAGCACCCGAGCGATTATCTATCCACTGATCACCACGTAATTCAAAATGGTGACCATTAAATTTAGTCGCAACCCACACTTGGTGTAAAGGTGCTTGCTTATTAATCACAATTTTACTTTTGTCAGCAAAAATTATTTCTAAAATACCTTGCGCTGATTCATAATCTAAATCCGCTTCACAATCATCAATTTGTTCTTCAATTGTAAACATCAGTGCTTCGGCTAATTGGTGATATTCATGATCAGTCATGGTTAATTTCCTTTACAGGCGGGCCGCCTAATAGTGGGTACATTGTTATGCAGCTAGTGTAACAGGAATAAAATAATCCGCGAATAGCTGCATTTTTTAGATATTCTGTTACTCTGCGATTATAAAGCCAGCAACTCTATTAATCTAATGAAAGCGATACATACTTTACAATTTAAGCGACTCTTTATAAGCACTGTACTGCTCAGCGCATTAGCTGGTTGTGGCCAGAGCGGCCCACTGTATTTACCAGAACAGCAAACAACACAAAATAAACCTCAAGATGAAGCGCCACCGGCTGTACCTCGCGAGCAAGCAAACGCACAATCCAAACAGGAGCAATAAATGGATTTTTTTAACTATAAAAACAATCAGTTATTTGCCGAAGAAGTAAACGTTGCCAGCATTGCTCAGCAATACGGTACGCCGTGTTATGTGTATTCGCGCGCCACTTTTGAGCGTCATTACTTAGCCTTTGCCAATGCCACTAAAAATCATCAAAGCTTGGTATGCTACGCCGTAAAAGCGAACTCAAATATTGCCGTACTCAATATATTGGCACGTTTAGGATCGGGTTTCGACATTGTCTCTAAAGGTGAGCTGGCTCGGGTTATTAAAGCGGGCGGCGATGCTGCTAAAGTGGTGTTTTCAGGCGTTGCTAAAACAGCCGACGAAATAGCCTATGCATTAAAGTTAGGTATAAAATGCTTTAATGTGGAGTCAGTTTCAGAGTTAGAACGTATTTCTGAAGTAGCCTGCGAGCTTAATCTCGATGCCCCTATTTCTATTCGTGTTAACCCTGATATTGATGCTAAAACACACCCTTATATTTCGACTGGTTTAAAAGAGAATAAATTTGGTATCGATATTCAAACCGCAGTGAGTGTTTATCAACATGCCGCATCACTGCCTGGGTTAAATATTATTGGTGTCGATTGCCATATCGGCTCACAGCTCACCGAAACCAAGCCCTTTCTAGAAGCGCTAGATAAACTGCTGAAACTGATCGATGAATTAAAAGCATGCAATATCGAGCTCAGTCATTTAGATATTGGCGGTGGTTTAGGGGTGACTTATGATGATGAGCAACCTCCTCACCCCAGTGAATATGCCGCGCAAGTCACTGAGCGCTTAGCAAATTATCGTCACCTTGAGCTTATTTTTGAGCCGGGCCGTGCTATTGCCGCCAATGCCGGTATTTTAGTCACCCAAGTTGAGTTTATAAAACAAAACCAAGACAAGTACTTTGCTATAGTTGATGCGGGCATGAACGATATGCTGCGCCCCGCACTGTATCAGGCATGGCAAAAAATTATTCCGCTTTCAGTACGCGACGATACCCCAATACATAACTTTGACATCGTGGGCCCAGTGTGCGAAACCGGTGACTTTTTAGGCAAAGACCGTGAGCTTGCCCTTAAGCAAGGTGACTTGTTAGCACAGCGCAGCGCCGGAGCATACGGCTTTACCATGAGCTCAAATTACAATTCGCGCCCTCGTGTTGCCGAAGTGATGGTGGATGGTAGTCAGCACTATTTGATCCGCGAACGCGAAACCATCGAAAGCCTTTATCAAGGTGAGAAAATTTTACCTTAAACGTTTTTGTTAAGACCCGGCTCTGTGGCATGATTAGCGCAGAGCAAAACCGAATTAGAGCGCTATGTTAGTTAATTTTTCCAAAATGCACGGCTTAGGCAACGACTTCGTTGTTATTGATAATATTACACAAAGTGTTTTTTTATCGCGAGATCAAATCATAAAACTGGCCGACCGCCATTTTGGCATTGGCTTTGACCAGTTGCTGATGGTTGAAGCGCCATACTCTCCCGATCTAGACTTTCATTATCGCATTTTTAATGCCGATGGCAGCGAAGTAGAACAGTGCGGCAATGGCGCACGTTGCTTTGCCCGCTTTGTACGGATGAAGGGGCTAACTAATAAACACAAAATTAGTGTGTCGACTAAGTCGGGTAATTTAACCCTGTATATAGAAAAAGACGGTCAAGTAACCGTGAATATGGGGCACCCTAATTTTGAGCCAAGTAAAATTCCACTCAAAGCCACTAAGCGCGAGCTTACTTATATTATTCGCAGCGAAGAACACACAGTGTTTAGTGGTGCGGTATCTATGGGTAATCCGCACTGCGTGTTAGAAGTGGATGATATTAACACCGCGCAAGTCGAACTGCTTGGCCCGTTACTTGAAAATCACGAACGTTTTCCTCAGCGCGCTAATATTGGCTTTATGCAGGTGATCTCTAAAGAACATATAAAACTAAGAGTATGGGAGCGCGGTGTTAGCGAAACCCTTGCCTGTGGTACTGGGGCGTGCGCCGCTATGGTGGTTGGCTTTGTGCAAAATAAGTTAACCAGTGCGGTACAAGTCGACTTACCCGGCGGTAGCTTGCACATTCGCTGGAATGGCGAAGGCCACCCAGTACGCATGACCGGCCCTGCTGAGCATGTATTTGATGGACAGGTGGCATTATGAGCGAGTTAACCGCAGCGCAAGTAGTCGCCTACTTGCAACAACACCCCGACTTTTTACTACAGCACCCTGAGTTGTTAGCCCAGTTAGAATTACAACAACAAGCGCCAGGCGCAACTTCTCTGGTGCATATTCAGCAACGGCAACTTCGCGAGCACAATACCCAGCTAAAAAATAGCATGGCAACAATGCGCAAACATGCCGCTGAAAATGAGTTAGTGTATCGCTTGTTTAGCCAATGCCATCGTGAATTATGGGGGAATTACGACTTTAATACTTTAGCCAGTAATGTAAAAAATATCATTTGCAGCAGCCCGAAAATCAGCGCATGCAAACTCGTTAAATACGAGGCTAAGTACAGTGAATTAGTTACGCATCGGCTGGCTGAAAACGGCTACTATTTAGGGCGGATCAATCAGCAAGAGCGCAGTTTATTATTTAGCGATAACATCCATTCAACCGCTATCTATT
Source organism: Pseudoalteromonas sp. (assembly GCF_041613455.1). GTDB lineage: Bacteria > Pseudomonadota > Gammaproteobacteria > Enterobacterales > Alteromonadaceae > Pseudoalteromonas. Next base: position 6,807 of record NZ_JBFJHD010000107.1, read on the forward strand.
TAATTGGTGGCATTAACAAGCCCATCGCTATTTTGGCATTTGGTAGTGATGATGCAAATCACTTTGAACCCGCGCAAGACAACCTGTTTGTACTCGACTTTGTGCGCTCATTGCATTTACGTTTGCTCGAATTAGCATGAGTGAGAGTGCGGCGCCTACTATTAGCCACTTAAGTGAACACTGGCGCACACCAATCGCTTTGTTTAGCGACTATTTAAAGTTTGAAAAACAATATTCGGCGCATACGGTTAACCAATATGAAAGCCAGCTCGGTTTTGCCGCGCTGTATTTTAGTCAACTCTGCGATGATTGGTTTAATGTACAAGGCGAGCATATTCGCCGTTACAGCATGGCACTGCGCGCAAAGCAATTGAGTGGCCGCACGATTAGCTTAAAACTCAGTTGCATACGTAGTTTATACAAGTTTTTAAAAGCCAAGAACATTGCCGAGCAAGCACATTATCATAACCCGGCGATGGGCATTAAAGGCCCTAAATTTGCCAAGCCGCTACCGAAAAATCTCGACGTCGATCAAATGGCTCGATTACTTGAAATGCCAACCGACGACCCACTCGCGATTAGAGACAAAGCAATGATGGAGCTAATGTACTCATCAGGGTTGCGCATTAGCGAGTTGGTAGGCGCTAACTTACAAGATATAAATAGCGTAACCGGTGAAATATTAGTGCGTGGTAAAGGTAACAAAGAACGCTTAATTCCGGTTGGTTCTAAAGCATTAGCAGCCTTGCAACAGTGGCTTGCGATTCGCGCACAATTTGCCACTGCAGAAGAAGTGGCGGTATTTTTAAGTAGTAAAAAAAATCGTATTTCGATTCGCCAAGTACGCTTACGAATGCACGAGTGGGGTATTAAGCAAGGGATCAGTTCACAGGTTCATCCGCATAAACTACGCCATTCATTTGCTTCGCATATTTTAGAGTCGTCGGGCGATTTACGCGCCGTACAAGAGTTACTGGGACACAGTAGCTTATCGGCAACGCAAGTATATACCCATTTAGATTTTCAGCATTTAGCCAAGGTGTACGACAACACACACCCACGGGCAAAAAAACGAACCGATTAGGAAGCCAATAAATGATCCGTTTTAATCGTGCAATATCTCCTGTTTCTGTGCTTAGTTTTGACTTAGACGATACCCTTTACGATAACCGCCCTATCATAACCGCAGCGGTTCAGGCGCAACTGGATTATTTAAATGCGCTGCCCGGCTTTGGGCAACAAGGGCCACAATTTTGGCAACATTGCCGAGAGCAAGTCGCTCAACAGCAACCAGAGTTAATTGATGACGTAACCCAATGGCGTCAACATACCTTACGTTTAGCACTTGCTAAGCTTGGCTTTAAAGGGCAAGAATTAGCGCAGCATGCAAACAGCGCTTATCAAGCATTTGCCGATGCCCGTAGTAATATTGCAGTGAGCCAAGAGGTACTGACGTTACTTGACAAATTAAGCCAGCACTTTCGCTTAATTGCCATTACTAACGGTAATGTGGAAGTTGAGCGCTTTAACCTAAAAGATAAATTTGAGCTGGTACTGCAAGCCGGCCGGCACGGTAAAGCAAAACCACACAGCAGCCTGTTTGATCAAGCAGCAGCCCATTTTAAGATTAAAAATAGCAACATTTTACATATCGGCGATAGCCTAGATAGCGATGTACAAGGTGCCAATAATGCAGGCTGTCAGTCGGTCTGGCTAAACAATCAAGCACATGTTTATGCCTACAAAGGACTCGCAGATATTGAGATAAGCGACATTCAGGCGTTAACGCATTTAATTAATAAATAACACAGCCACTACTTTATAGCCGCTGTAACAGCTAACAACTCAACAGGTTAAAAATAACCCATTTAATAACGGCAAGGATAGGACATGACACTGACAGATTTTTTAACCACGCTTGCACACCACCCAAGGCGTATCAACTTTGCCGACACCATGGCTGTTATCGATGAGCATTATGATTTTACTGCCTGTGCGTTTAATAACCACGGATTATTAAGCTCTGCAAGTGAGAATAATGGCTCTTGCAAAATTTTTGCCTTTGCCAAGCTTAATGAGCTTAGCAAACAAAATACCTTAGACTGCTTTGGTCAATTTTATCGTGACGACGTACTAAATCACCCAGATAAAGACGATCATATGAATATTCGTACTTTTATTTTAGCGCCTGAGGCGACTCCATTCTTAGGTATTAGCTTTGATGGCACGCCATTAACCGCTAAACAATAACGCTCATTGACCCTTTATTAAGCCGTGCGTAGCGGCTTTTCCATAAAGTAGCGAGTGCCATTGCGGGGATAATTATCAAGTTGATATTTAACATGATAACCGCGCTTTTCATAAAAAGGTTTGGCCTGAAAGTCTAAGGTATCAAGCTGTGCTTGCACCGCTCCTTGCTCAATTGCAGCATTTTCAAGTGATGTTAATAACGCGCCGGCCAAACCGTTGCCGCGTGCAGATTCATCACACCACAACCAACTTATTAGCAGCCAGTTACCAAAAACATAAGCGCTGATACCAGCCACTAATGCACCGTGTTTATCAAGGTATTTAAAGCCCAGCGGTTGGCGCTCAGCGTCAAAGTGTTGCGCATTAAACGCGAGCATTTTTGAGCGCAGTGCGTGGTTTAATTGCTCCGTGTTATCGGCGTGTAAGTGGTACATGGGGCGATTCCAAATAGCGCTATGTTAGCAAAAGCCGTCAGTTAAAACAGGTTATTTTGCCCAAAGGGAACTTCTAGCATATTATTGGAAATTTTTTCTGCTTGGCCACACATTTCATCATATGCGCTGCTATGCCTAAGCACCATTTGTACATACGCAATCTCTGCAAAGCGCTGTTGAATATGCAAAGGACTGAGCGCTTTCATGCGTTCATCACTCTCTTCATAGACAACATATTCACTGCCGTTAATCATCACCGACACTTGAAACAGCGCCATTTCTAACGAATGAACAATGACTTTTTGTAATGGTTGATGTTGTTTTAGCTCTGAAAATTGTATACCCATATTAACCTACCCGCGGTTAAATTAACTGTGTTAACTACTCAATACGTCGCTTTGCTATAATCGCGATCAACTTTACCCATTGATTATTAAGTACCGCGTTATGAGTAGTAAAATTCGACTCGCTAAGTATATAGCCCATGCGGGTGTTTGCTCGCGAAAACAGGCTTCGCGCTTGATTGATGCAGGCGTTGTGATGGTTAATAACCGCCCTGCTAATCATATCGATCATGTGGATGAGCAAGACTCAATCACAGTGAACGGTGAGGTTATTGGTGGCGCTGCAGCGTTAGTGTATTATGCCTATCACAAACCGGTGGGGATTGATTGTAAACTTAACCGACACGATCCCAGTAGCCTAATTCACCAGCTACCACAAGCAACCCGCGTATACCCAATTGGCCGCCTAGATAAAGACTCGCGTGGCTTGCTTATTTTGACCAACGACGGTGAGCTGTGTAATCAGCTGATCCACCCTAATTTCCACCAACCAAAGCGTTATATAGTGACAGTCGATAAGCCGATTGATGATGACTTTTGTCAAACAATGGCCGCCGGTGTGCCCGTTGATAAACAGCTTACGCTTGCCTGTGAGGTCGAGAAATTAGCCGAACAGCAATTTAGTATCGTATTAAA
>NZ_JBFJHD010000108.1:0-10409 GCF_041613455.1 Pseudoalteromonas sp.
CATAAGCCCAGGTGCTTTATGCTTTTGGGTTATGCCCTGATGCGCATAAATATCTGAAATTTTACCAATACTAATTACTTCGCCGCCGTCTTTTGCTAATACGTCTAGCAATGTGGGTGCTGGCGGAAGCACTGAATAGTCGCGACGATTACCCGTTCGAGCAAAGTCTTGGCTATTTGAACCCAAAAATGGCCGCGCAATCACTCGTCCTATATTCATTTCATCAAGTAGCGCCCGTGCGATTTCGCAAACTTGATAAAGCTTCTCTAGGCCGAATGACTCTTCATGCGCGGCTATTTGAAACACGCTATCAGCTGAGGTGTAACAGATTGGTTTACCTGTTTTTACGTGCTCTTCACCTAGCTGTTCTAAAATGGTTGTTCCCGATGCATGGCAGTTGCCTAAAATGCCAGGAATACCAGTACGAGCTATAAACTCGTCTATAAATTCTTGTGGGAAACTTGGCTGTGTTTTTGGGAAATATCCCCAATCAAATAACACAGGTACTCCTGCCATTTCCCAATGACCTGATGGCGTGTCTTTTCCGCTAGATAATTCTTTAGCGTAACCCCATGCTCCTTGAGAAGCTTGGCGGTCTGAAATTAAACACGGTTCTCCACCGGCAGCTTCACATGCATCCACTAACCCAAGTTTTGATAGATTAGGAAGCGATAATGCAGCGCCTGTTTCGTCGTAATATGCTTTTAGTAAGTGAGCGAATGTATTAGCCCCAAGATCGCCGAATTTATCTGCATCTGGTGCTGCACCGATTCCTAGGCTATCTGCCATTAAGATAATTGCTCTTGCCATTTTGACCTCACTTTGATTCTAGGTGGTTACTTTATCCGCTGATCGATTTTTCCGTACAGGACAAAAGTCCTGTTTCATAAAACCTAAACATTATAAATTTGCATTCTTAAGCGAAGCAAAAGAGATTAATCGTGTCTTTTTTGCTATTGTGATCTACCAACAATATATCCTTCTGTGTGGGTGAGAACTTTAGTGACACGAACTACTATTATAGCTATTGCAGGCGCGTCTGCGTCGGGCAAATCTCTTTTTAGCCAAACTATATACAATGAATTGGTTAATGAGCTTGAACCAGGCGCTATCGCCATTATTGAAGAAGATGCTTACTACAAGGATCAGTCGCATTTACCGATGGCGCATCGTACGCAAACGAATTACGACCATCCTGATGCATTTGAACATGCGTTAATGCTTGAGCATTTAACACAGCTTCGTAGTGGAAATTCAGTTGAAGTACCAACGTATGATTATGCACAGCATACACGTAGCGAGAAAACTCGCCGAGTGCCTGCTGCTAAAATACTCATTGTTGAAGGTATTTTATTATTGAGTGACAAAGCGCTTAATAAAGAATTTGATATTAAGGTGTTTATAGATACGCCTTTAGATATTTGCTTAATGCGTCGTATGCAACGTGATATGGAGCAACGAGGCAGAACATTACAATCTGTTGTTGAGCAGTATCAAGCAACTGTTAGACCGATGTTTTATCAATTTATTGAGCCTTCTAAGCATAACGCAGATTTAGTTGTGACTCGAGGCGGTATGAACCGCGTTGCGATTGATATAATAAAAAGTAAGATAAAATATTTACTACAAGAATAACAACGGGAAACATTTGTATGACAACATTTATGAGCTTAGTGGGCATGTGTGTGCTACTAAGCATTGCCTTTGCGGCATCAACTAATCGCAAGGCAATTAATTTAAGAACCGTTGGTATAGCATTTGCGATGCAAGTAGTTATTGGCGGTTTTGTCCTGTTTTTTGAAGCAGGAAAAAATGTGTTAACGAGCATGTCAGCAGCCGTATCGTCGGTTATTGGTTATGCAAACGACGGTATTGGGTTTTTGTTTGGCCCACTTGCCTCACAAGACACATTAGGTTTTATTTTTGCGATCCAAGTTTTGCCCGTTATCGTGTTTTTCTCAGCACTTGTTGCTGTGTTGTATCACCTTGGCATTATGGATTGGATAATTAGGATTTTAGGCGGCGGTTTACAAAAATTATTGAAAACCTCTCGCACAGAATCGCTTTCAGCAACGGCAAATATTTTTGTTGGCCAAACTGAAGCACCGCTGATAGTTAAGCCATTTATAGCAACAATGACTAAATCGGAATTGTTTGCAGTGATGGTAGGTGGCTTAGCCACTGTGGCAGGCTCTGTAATGGCTGGTTACGTTATTATTGGCGTAGATCTTAAGTATTTAATAGCAGCGAGCTTTATGGCTGCTCCAGGTGGTTTTTTAATGGCCAAGATGATTGTGCCAGAAACTGAAACGCCTAAAGATAACTTAGCTGATTTAGATTTAGATGACGAAGATAAGCCTGTAAATGTAATTGATGCAGCTGCATCAGGTGCAGCAAACGGTATGCATTTAGCACTTAATGTAGGTGCAATGTTACTTGCTTTTGTAGCGCTAATTGCACTATTAAACGGTTTATTAGGCGGTATTGGTGGGTGGTTTGATTATCCAACATTAACGCTTCAAGAAATATTAGGTTATGTATTTGCTCCTGTTGCATGGTTACTAGGTGTGCCATGGGATGAAGCAATTATAGCCGGCAGCTTTATTGGTCAAAAGATAGTAGTGAACGAGTTTGTTGCTTACTTAGACTTTATAAATTATCGCGATACGTTAAGCGCACACACACAAGCAATTGTTACTTTTGCTCTATGTGGCTTTGCTAACCTATCATCGATAGCCATTTTACTAGGTGGGTTAGGCGGTATGGCGCCTAGTCGGCGGAAGGATATCGCACGCTTAGGGCTCAGAGCAGTGTTAGCAGGATCTATGGCTAACCTTATGAGCGCAGCAATTGCTGGGTTTTTCCTCTCGCTAGCTTAGAAACTTATTGAGATGAACACCGGTGTTGCAAAACAAGAGGATAGCGCTTTAAGGGGTTAAAGCTCTATCTGACTTGAACGATACTTCACCAAGGGCCGCAAGGCCCTTTTATCGTTTTAGGCCTTCCAGATTTATACACTTCCAACCTTCAAGCTATTTAACCTTATTTATGGTTATATATAACTCAAATAAACCAATATCTTAGTAACAAATTCACATAAATATTTTTTGTGTTTTTCGTATTTTCAGCCACACTTATATTACTTAAGCTAACCGACTAACGATCCGCTATTGTGAAATATATTCTTTATTCTCTTTTTTTAATTTGTTCTGTGTATGTTCAAGCAAAAGAACCCATCCTTGTTGTTACAGAGTTAGCACCGCCAAACCAGGTGTTGATTGATGGTGAGGTAGCAGGTGAAGGCACTCAATTTATTAGAGATATATTTGCTGAGGCTGATCTAACACCTAACATTCAAATGTACCCTTGGGCACGTGCTTATAAAATTGCAGATGAGCTTAAAAATACCTTTATATACAGCCTTGCACGCACTGTAGAGCGAGAAGACAAATTTTATTGGATAGGACCTGTCGGACGTTTTGAACTAGGCTTTATTGGCCTATCAGAGCGAGATGATCTTATTATAAACACTACTGAGCAAGCCAAAGTGTACAAAATTGCTATGCAGCGCAATGACTTTTCAACACAAACCCTCGCTAAACTGGGGTTTGAAGTTGTTTTAACCTCTGATATTCAAAAGTCATACTCTTTACTACTCGCTAAAAAAGTAGATTTAATTGTGGACGATCCTTTGTTCATGCAGCAGATGAGTGATTATCTAAAGCTCAAACCAGCGCACTTAAAGTTTATTTATAAAATAGATGAGCTAACAATTGATGCTTATTTAGCTGCAAATAAAAAAACAGATATGCATTTAATAGAAGCACTGCAAGCTGCATTTTTAAAAATAAAGCAAAAGAAAGGGCTGCCTTACAGGCACTAACATTAGCGCTTATAACGTTTTTTATAAGCCGAAAAGTTATCCTTCTTTTTAAGCTTTTCATACTCCCTATTAAAACGCTCTACAATGTAATTGGGTACTGATTTATTAAACGCGATGTAGTTACCTGCTATCTCAGGTAATGGTAATTCCTGCAGCCTAACGACATCGTCTTCACTATACCCAAAAGGCGAAAGTTGATAACCAATGGTGTATTCAGAGCCTAAAATCAAATCTATTTTACTATTTAAAAACAAGTGCATATATTGCTTTTCATCACCTATGGACAAAAGGTTTTTACCTGCTTCAAACCCTACTTTTTTAATTATGGATTCGTAAATATCCCCTCTTACGATAGCAAGTGAAAACTGCTTTGCTTCATTTAAGCTATTCATTTTTAACTGAGTATTTTTTTTAAGTTTATAAAAAAATGTTTCACTGGATGCCAAAGGCCCTACCCAATTAAAAATAGGCGTTCTTTGAGGTGTTTTAGCGATAGAGATAATACCTGAATGCTTTTCTTTTTGGGCTAGGCTGTAAGCACGTTTCCAAGGAAGTATTTTAAATTCACAGGTAATGTCTGACGCAATGCATACATCTTTTACAATATCGAGATTTATGCCAACAAGTTGACCCGCTTTGTTTTCAAAATTGTATGGCGAAAAGTGCTCAGTGTAGACCGTGAGCTTGAAACCTTCAGCCTGTGCGTAATGACTAATAAATATAAAAACAAGTATAAGGAAGGATTTAATGATAACGATACCTACTGATGAACTTACATTAATAATAGGTGCAGCTTAGGTTGAGTCAAATTTCAGACACAAAAAAAGCGCCTTAAGCGCTTTTTTTCATTTTACTTAAAAAGTAAAATTATACAGCTGTGATGTTATCAGCTTGTGGACCTTTTTGACCTTGTGAAAGAGTGAACTCTACACGTTGGCCTTCAGCTAAAGTTTTGAAACCTTCGCTTTTGATTGCTGAGAAATGTGCGAAAACGTCTGGGCCATTTTCTTGCTCGATGAAACCAAAACCTTTAGACTCGTTGAACCACTTAACTGTACCTGATACGATGTTAGACATAGTATTATTCCTGATATAAAAATTAATAAAGTGCCCTAATTGGGCGGGTGTAGCAAAAAATGAGATGGTACTTAAAAACTTCAGGACGGTACTACAAGTATTACTTATACAACAACGAAATGGAGATTTATAAATTACATGCTTTCTTTCTAGCTGCGGCCTACTATATAGATTTTAAATTTACTGTCAAGCCTAGTTGCAAAATAGTTTTAAGTTATTTTATCAATTAATGTCAGCAACTTCCCCCGCCGCTAAATGAACGGCTCGCAGCGGCAACTGACCAAGGAGCATCGCGCAACCTACGCTAAACGCAAAGCCCTTTAATGGCAGCATGGTATATATTAGCTCAGCACATAAGCCGCGTGTTTTGCAGTTGCACTAAAAAATAGATAAGCTGCAACCACTTATATATGTTAGTTAACCTTGGGGTGTATTTTGCTTAATAAGTACGCTGTATCGTCACTTGCTTTTTTTATTGGGTGTTTAATGCCATTACAATCTTCTACCGCTCAAGCGGCACTTACGCTTGAACAGCAACTTGGCCAAAAGCTCATTCTCGACTTTCGCTATTTTTGTCAGCAAGGCAGTAGTGAACGCTGTCGTACCCCACTGACTCAACTCCCTGAGGCGCTAGCCAACGCGATCAGTGAGTATAATATTGGTGGAGTGATTTTATTTTCCGAAAACAGCCAATCAATTGAACAATTAGTTAGCCTTAATCAACAATTACAAACTGCTGCGAGTAAATCTAGCTCAGCGTTACCGTTATTTATTTCGATTGATCAAGAAGGTGGCCGTGTGGCACGCTTACCGCGCGACGTGGCCACTTCGTTTACCGGCAATATGTCTATTGGTGCCACCTACGATAAACACGGTAGTTATTATGCTACACAAAGTGCGACCGTGCTGGCGACTGAACTTGCTGCCGTGGGGGTTAACGTTAATTATGCCCCATCGATAGACGTGAATATGAACCCTGACAACCCGGTGATTAACGTGCGCTCATTTGGTGAAAACCCAAGCCGCGTCGCCACCTTAGGTGCAGCGCAAGTCGCTGCATTTGAAGCAAATGGGGTTATTAGCTCGTTGAAGCATTTTCCGGGGCACGGCGACACCAATGTCGATAGCCATACCGGATTACCGCGAGTAAACCATGCTAAAGAAGTCATTTACCAACAAGACATAGCGCCATTTAAACAAATTATTAATGAGCAAAGCCCGGGCATGATCATGACTGCGCACATTCAATACCCTGCATTAGATAGCTCTACGTTTACCAGTGTCGATGGTAAACAAATGATTAAACCCGCCACCATGTCACGCACAATCATAACCGATATATTACGTAATGAGATTAATTATCAAGGGGTTGTTATAACAGACGCACTGGATATGGCGGGGATCAGCGAGTTTTTTAATCCCACAGAAGCGGTGATCAACACCTTTGCTGCCGGCGTTGATATTGCCCTTATGCCCATAGCAATTCGCACCGCAGATGATCTCGTCAAACTCAAGCAGCTGATAAACGCGCTGGTCGCAGCAGTTGCTGCTAAGCAATTAGATCGGCAAGAAATAGCGCAGTCGGCGCAGCGTATTGTCGCGCTGAAAAATAAATTTAAACTCAGTTCAGCGTTTACAGCAACTGATACACAACATCAAGCTCAACAGCTAATTGGCAGTCAAGCGCACCGTGCCATAGAAGCAGAGCTTGCCTTAGCGGCTATTACAGAAGTAAAAAACGAGCGTATTACCCTGCCGTTAACCTTTGCCGCGGGGCAACATGTACACATTATTATGCCCGACACTCGCAAGTGTATGGCAATGCAACAAGCACTCGAAACGTACAGCCAGCATTCACTGAGCTATAGCTGTAGTAGCCTGCAAGGTTTTGATCCGCAACAAGCACATGCAGACATTAATAAAGCCGATGTTGTTATAGCGGGCAACGCAACCCCCAAGCAAAGTGCGGTTGAAATTGGCGGTATGGATGACCTAGCCGACGCGGCGCAATTTGCACTTAATAATCAGCAACAACCAAAAGCACTTGAGTCGTTATTAAAAGTGGCAAAAAAGCAAAATAAAAACACCGTGTTTATTAGCCTAAGAGCCCCTTACGATATTGCCCAGTTTGGCAACTATGCCGATGCGATACTCGCCTCTTATGCGTATAATATAGATGTCGATAACAAAACGGCTGTAACTGGGCCTGCCTTTACGGCGTTAGCCAAAGTTTTACTAGGTAAATCGTCAGCACAAGGCAGTTTACCGGTTACGATAAAAAAATAGGAAGCGTTTATCATGCAGCTTAATTGTGATTTAGGTGAGAGCTTTGGAGCTTGGACTATGGGACTAGACGAGGCGGTGATGCCACATATTGATATGGCAAATATTGCCTGTGGCTTTCACGCCGGTGATGCCGATGTGATGGCAAACACGCTGTTGCTGGCCAAACAACACCAAGTACAAATCGGTGCCCACCCCAGTTACCCCGATAAACAAGGCTTTGGCCGGCGCTCTATGACGCTTAGCCCACAACAGCTGATTAACTGCCTTCACTATCAAATAGCCGCATTAGAGGGCATGGCAAAAGTGCATGGTCTTAGCCTAAGTTACGTTAAACCCCATGGTGCCTTGTATAACGACATGATGCTTGATGAGCAGCTGTTAACCACGGTGATGCTGGCAGTCGCCCGCTACCCAAGCCCATTACGGTTAATGCTGCTGGCAACCAATGACAGCAATAAACACCAGCAAATGGCCCACAGCTTAGGCATAGAGCTCATCTTAGAGGCGTTTGCCGATCGGCAATATAATGATGCCGGTCAGTTAGTTTCAAGACAACTTGCAGGCAGTGTGCATAACCAAGCCGCATTACTGAGCCAAGTAAAACAACTGCTAGCCGATGGCAGTGTTATTACTCGCTCAGCTAAAAAGCTCTCACTCAATGCCGATAGCTTGTGTGTGCATGGCGATAACGCAGCAAGCATTGCTGTTATTCAGCAAATAAAAGCTTTGTGTAACAGTCGCTGCTAATATTACATCGCGCTAAAAGTTGTAAACCCCCTTTACAGCTTTTAGCAATTATTCAGTCTAATCTAGATAATTTCGCCGTTATAAAGTCGTCAACAGCCTCAGTGCCCGCCATAAAATAAGCTTAATATTAAGCTGTAAAACCCCCTTGCTCTAGCTATTATTTTTAAACTCACTAACATATGGGATGACAGCCAAGTTGTTCGCTCATCACCTAAGTTAGCGCTAAATTGATGATTTAACAGCAAAGCTAAAAATATAATAACAATGCCGTTAATCAGCGCAGAGTCATTCTGCAATCGATATTAATCACTACAGGGAATAATAATGAAGACGCTTTATGCACTGAGTTTGCTAATAAGTGCTAGTAATCTAGCCTATGCTAATAACAATACGTTACAGTTAGAGGATGTATTTACCTTAGAGTATGCCAACCAGCTTGATATCACCAAAGACGGGAAAACGGTTTATTTTGTGCGCAATAGAATGGATATAAAAACCGATCGCAAAATTGGTAATATTTGGACCGTAGACTACAAAACACGACATATGCAGCCGTTAACCTCTGGTGTGCATATGGATTACTCGCCAAAACTATCGCCCGATGGCTCTCGTCTTGCTTTTATTTCCAACCGTGATGGCAGCCAACAAATTTATATGAAATGGCTTAAAACCGGCGCTGTCAGTAAAATTAGTAATTTAACCAACACGCCCAAGGCATTAAAGTGGAGCCCCGATGCTAAGCAATTGGTATTTACCATGTTTGTGCCTACTGCAGCCACTGCCCCTATTAGCTTACCTGGCAAGCCTGAAGGAGCAAGCTGGGCTGAGCCTGCCAACTACATTGATGATGTGTATTACCGCGCCGACGGTGCCGGTTATAGCAAAAAAGGCTTTGACCAATTATTTCTTATAGACGCAAACGGCGGCAATGCAAAGCAACTCACCTTTGATGAGTTTAATAACGGCGGTGAGGTAAGTTTTAGTAAAGATAAAAAAGCCTTGTACTTTTCAGCCAACAGGCACGAAAATTATTTATTAAAACCCACCAATACTGAAATCTATAAACTCAATTTAACCACTTTGGCCATTACCGCCGTCACCGATAGAAATGGCCCCGATCAGCGCCCCACTGTATCGCCAAACGGCCGTTACCTAGCCTATGTTGGTTACGATGATAAGCAAACCAATTACGAAAATAGCCAGCTTTATTTGCACGACTTAAGTTCTGGCAAAACCCGCTCGTTAACCGCCGATTTAGACCGCAGTGTCGCTAATATAACCTGGAGCGGTAACTCTAAAGGTATTTACTTTAGTTATGCCGATCAGGGCAAAACCGTGCTTGCCTATCAACCGCGCAGTGGCAAGCGTAAAGTCATTACCGAACAAATTGGCAGTGTGTCGTTTGGCCGCCCCTATTCAGGGGGAGACTTTACGGTGAGTGAAGATAACGACATTGCCTTTACCCTTGCCGATACGCAGCGCCCTGCCGATGTGGCGGCCATTAAACGCGGTAAAGCACAGCGCCTAACCAGTTTAAATGACAATGCACTGGGCCATAAACAGTTAGCCCGTGTAGAAGAGCTGTGGCTTAAATCGAGCCACGACCAACTCCCAATTCAAGCGTGGGTAGCCTACCCGCCTGGTTTTGATAGCAGCAAAAAATACCCGTTAATCCTTGAAATACACGGCGGCCCAGTGGCCAATTACGGGCCGCATTTTAGTGCCGAAGTACAACTGTTTGCCGCCAAAGGTAACGTGGTACTGTACATGAACCCGCGTGGTAGTGACTCGTACGGCAAGGAGTTTGCGCAAACGATTCATCATAATTACCCCAGTAACGATTTTGATGATTTAATGACTGGAGTCGATGCGTTAATCGCGAAAGGCTTTATTGATGAATCAAAGCTATTTGTTACCGGTGGCTCAGGTGGTGGTGTGCTTACAGCATGGATCATCGGTCATACCGACCGTTTTGCCGCAGCCGTGGTTGCTAAACCTGTGATTAACTGGATCAGTTTTGTACTAACTGCTGATTACTACCCATTTTTTGCCGATTACTGGTTTCCGGGTAAGCCGTGGGATCATATAGAACATTATATGCAACGTTCGCCAATTAGTTATGTTGGCAAGGTTAAAACGCCCACTATGCTACTCACTGGTGAAGCCGATTACCGCACGCCGATTTCGGAAACAGAGCAGTTTTATCAAGCCTTAAAATTACAAGGAGTTGATACTGCTATGGTACGTATTCCTGATGCGTCACATGGCATTACTTCGCGACCTTCTAACTTAATGACTAAAGTGGCCTATATTCAATGGTGGTTTGATAAACACAGTAAATAGTAAAACAAGTGATTGATTAATATTTTTAAGCCACTGTTAACAGTGGCTTTTTACTTTAGGAGTAACTGTAAAG
>NZ_JBFJHD010000109.1:0-10348 GCF_041613455.1 Pseudoalteromonas sp.
GATTCCAAGTGGTGCGGGCATTGTAATTCAGTTTCCATTTTATGCCGGCATTATGGCGGTAATGGTCGATACAGGGTTAGCACAACAAATATCACAGGGGTTTATTGCGGTCGCCGATGCTGATAGCTTGCCATTTTTTAGCTTTATTAGTGCCGGGCTAGTTAATATGTTTGTGCCTTCGGGCGGCGGACAATGGGCAGTACAAGCGCCAATTGTAATACCTGCTGCACAAGCATTAGGCGCCGATATATCACGCGTTGCCATGGCGGTAGCGTGGGGCGATGCGTGGACGAACTTAATTCAACCCTTTTGGGCATTGCCGGTACTAGCTATAGCCGGTTTAAAGGCCAAAGACATTATGGGCTTTTGTGTGGTACAATTGTTTGTAACAGGGGTGTTTATATCATTGATGTTGAGCTTTTATTAAAACGAATACCTGCGCAGCAACTACGCTGCGCAGGTAAATTTTAGCTCGATAATATCTTTACCGGTAAGCTTAAAATAGCGTTTTCTGAGTCAGCAAAATGCATCATCACCGCCACATGCCCGGCAACCACCAACGCATACATGACCGCTGAAAAACCTTGGCCATATTTATCTAATGGCAATAAATGCGAAGTGTGACGGCCACGCCATTCAAATACAATTTCCAGTGCACCAATAAATAAAAAGAACACTAATAACATTAAGCCAAAGGTGTAACTTAGCCATAAGCCAAACAGCACACCGAGTAAGCATACACTGAGCCCAACCCATGAACGCATTGAAAAACTAATACTTTTTAATACATGGCCGCCATCAAGCGGTAAAATAGGCAGTAAGTTAAATAAGTTCAGCAATGCACTTAGCACTGCAACGCCAGCAAATATTTCCATTTCGGTAGCGTAATACAGCACCACACCCAGCACCGAGGTAAACAAACCAAAAGCAGGTCCCATAAGTGATATCACTACGTCTTGCCAACGGGTGGTTATTTTGTCGTCGCTGACCGCTAACCCGCCAACAAAGGGAATAAGGTAAATACCTTTGGTTTTTATGCCAAAGTATTTCATGGCTCTTACGTGCCCATACTCATGCACTACTAAACACGCTATTAGCATCAGCGCAAATTCAATGCTAAATAACCACGCATACCCAGCAACGGATGCCCCTGCCAGCGCCACTTTAATTACTTTTGCACTTTTAAATAACTTAAAGCCCAGTGCCGCTAAGCCTAACAAGCCTTTTTTTGGGGCCTCATGGTTAACAGCGGGTAACGTCAACTGAGTTGCAAATTCGTGGTTAACAAACAACGCCAGACCTTGCTCATTAACGGCGCTACTATCAATGCCTATTAATTGCTGCTCATGACTAAACTGATAGTAATGCTCACGCGGGGTATCAAAAGCAATGGCTTGATTGCGGTGAAATATTTGCACAATTTTTTGCCCAGACAGCATTAAGGTAAATGGCTGCTCTGCTAGGGTTAACTCTATTTTTATCATCATTAAAACCGGTTAAAACATTGCCGCTAGTATACCTGCTGCGGTTAAAAACTCGAACCTATGATTAGCAAGGGTATAGGTAACACAGCTTAATAGGCTTTGCATAAAGCAATAAATAAAGCTGGCAAATACTGCTGTAGCGACTATTTTTATAGGGATAACATTCTATACATTGAAAGGGAAAGCAGTGAAACCAAGGGTCCCTAATATTTTAGTCATTGATGATTCCAGAGCTATTTTAATTATAATGGAAGCGATTCTCTGCGAATTGGATATGTCAGACACCATTACGACTTGCTTAACTGCAGGTGAGGCGTTAGAAAAAGTAACCGCAGATATAAACTATTACGACGCCATTTTTACCGATCTAAATATGCCGGAAATGGATGGTATGGAGTTGATCCGCCACTTAGGAGAGCTGCATTACCAAGGCGCGATTATTATTATTTCTGAAATGGACCCAAAGGTTATTAGTTTGGCTGCCAGCATAGCTAAACAGCATAATGTACACCTTATTGGCAATCTTTCAAAACCAGTGCAACTTAATCAGGTAAACGCGCTGCTCAATAAAATTGTTTCGTTAAATAGCCATACCCTGCATAAAGAGCCGATCATTTCAAAACAGGCACTTATACAAGCATTACTTGATGATGAAATAACCCCGTTTTACCAACCTAAAATATGTATTGCTAGCTGCACCATAAAAAGTGCAGAAATATTGGCGCGTATTGTTTCAAGTGAAGATGGCAGTATCATTTTGCCTAATCGCTTTATTGCTTTAGCAGAACAACACGAACTGATAGATCAAATTACATTTACCTTGTTTGAAAAAGCCACCAGCGATTTTAAATATATACAAGAGCTTTTAGGTAACGACATTAAGTTGGCACTTAACCTGTCGCCAACACAGCTTGATAACCTTGACTGCCCAAATAAATTATTACTAATTTTAGAGCTAAACCAAATAAAGCCAAGCGACATTATTATTGAAATAACCGAACAAAATGCACTGGCCAGTTTGGCGCAACTTGAAACATTAAACCGCTTAAGAATGCACGGTTTTGGTTTATCGCTCGACGATTTTGGTATTGGCTTTACCAATATGAGCCAGTTGAAAAACCTACCGTTCACAGAAATCAAAATAGACCGAACATTTATTAGCCATATAGATACCGACCAGTTTTCTCAAGTCGTGGTTAGTTCACTGATCGATATATCTAATCAAGAACATTTGGAGCTTGTTGCTGAAGGAGTAGAGCGCCCAGAAGAACTAGCCTATTTAAAAAATTATCATACAAAGCTAGCCATTCAAGGCTTTTTATTTAGCCAACCCAAGTCGAATCACGACTTTATCGATTGGGCTAAATACTGGCTTAAAACATCCAGTACGATTATCAACAACAAACCACCTTATGAATAAGCTGTTAACTATCACCACGTGAATCTTTATCGACTTCACTGTCGACCTCACTGACCAAATGCTCACTGCTTGCTAAGCGCTGCAACCAACGTTGTTTCGCTTCAGCACGCATATTGGTAGATTGATCGCGCTCATCGACTATTTCTAAGCCCATTAACGCTTCAATTAAGTCTTCTAGGGTGACGATACCTTGCACGTCGCCATATTCATCAACCACTAAGCAAATATGCGTGCGCTCGGTGAGTAATGTTTGTAGCAGTGACGACACATTTTGTGAGCTGGGTATAGTGTAAATAGGTTTTACCAACTTACTAATTTTGTATTCGGTACCCAGACGGTGGTACGCCAACATAATATCGTTTTTATGCACAAAGCCGATAATATCGTCACTGTTTTTATCAAATACCAAGATGCGCGAAAAAGCAGATGAGCCATGCTCGTTTAAATACTGGTTTACCGTTAAGTCTTTATGGACTTTAAAAATCACCGTACGCGGGGTCATTAAATCGACTAAGCGAGCGTGTCTAAAGTGCAATAAGTTACGAATTATTTCTGATTCGTCTTGTTGCAAAGCACCCGACTGGCTTCCCAAGTCGGCCATTGCTTCTATTTCTTGGCGAATATAATACGCTTCATCATGCTTACGACTCATTAAGCTGGTCAGTTTTTGAGAAAACCACACTAAAGGTTTTAACACCGCCACCAGTATAGTTAAGCTATTGGTGACACTTGGAGTTAATAAACGCCAGTAATTGGCGCCTAATGTTTTAGGAATGATTTCCGACAACACTAATACCAGCAAGGTCATAATGGCTGATGCGATACCTACAGCCGCATCCGAAAACACCCTCGCGGCTTGAGCACCAACTCCTGCGGCGCCTGCGGTATGCGCTACAGTATTTAACGTTAAAATAGCGGCTAATGGCTGATCTATATTTTTTTTTAGTTTATCGAGTCGCTTGGCAAGTATCGGTTGCTCTTTGTGCAATAACCCCACATAGCTGGGCGAAATACTGAGTAACACCGCCTCCATCACAGAGCATAAAAATGAAATAACAATGGCTGTTACCATATAAACAATCAGTAGTGTCACGTGTTCTCCTAATAAGGCGCGTATAGGGGCATGGTAACAATACATGCTATATTTGGCCAAATACTCTATAAGAATAGGCACAATAATGAAATTTAGCGCACCTTGGCGTAATAAAAATACGCTGTTAAAGCAAGCTCTACTGTTATTAACGCTGAGCAGCTTAAGTTTAACCACCCTTGCTGCTGAGCTGGATAAATCTAAAATGCAATTTATCGGCCCGCTTGGCGAAAATATGCTCTTAAAGCCATTTCAAACAGCGCACGGCGATAGCATCATTAATAATTTATTGCCGCAGTTACAAGCGCCTACAGCGAGCTTTTCGGTGTATGGTAAAAAATACAGTTGGCAGCCGTTTAATAAGGTCAAGGCACTCACACTGGGTGGCTTGCAAGCGCTTAAATTTACCATTGAAACAACCCGTTTTAGCCAAGGCACACTCACTCTAAAGGGCATTGAACAAGGGCAACTATTCATTAATGGCGAGTTGCAACAAGCCG
Organism: Pseudoalteromonas sp.; assembly: GCF_041613455.1. Taxonomy (GTDB): domain Bacteria; phylum Pseudomonadota; class Gammaproteobacteria; order Enterobacterales; family Alteromonadaceae; genus Pseudoalteromonas. Next base: position 4,495 of record NZ_JBFJHD010000109.1, read on the forward strand.
AGGCTAACAGCTACACAGTGGCGTTAAATAATGGCACGCACAGCGTCATTATCATCGCGCAACAAGTAGCGAATTGGCATAATGTGGCGGTGGATTTTGTTGGTAAAGATAGCAGCGATAAAATTACCCTGAGTACTTCGGCTACTAAACGGTTATCGGCCAAGCAGCTCTTTGATGCGCCAACTATTAGTGGCTTATCGTTGGCCCCTGATGCAACACACTACATTACTACAACACAACGTTTTGATGATAAAACCGCCAATCAAGCAATCACGCTCACCGAGCTTAAAAATGCACAGCATCAAACCCTGTATCGCTTTGAATCGCAACAACCGAGTAATTTAATTTGGAGCCCCGATAACCGCTATTTAGTGTACTTACTAAATGGCGAGCTCAAGCAACTCAATCGCAAAAATTTCTCAATAAAAACCTTAGCTAGCAATTTCAGCGAGGCAAGCGGCTTGCGCTTTTACGATCAACACACCCTGCTATTTAGCTGGTCTAAATCTGCAACCAGTAATGACAGCCTCACCAAGCATTATAAAGGCTTACAGGACCGCTGGTCTTACGCACGTAACGTTAAGCACATTTATCTGCTTGATACCCAAAGCGGCTTCATTAAAGCACTCAGTCAAGGTGCGCTCACGCACAGCTTAGAAGACTTTAATAGTCAGCGTGGGAAAGTGTTAATGAGCCGCCCCACCATGGCGATGCAAGCCTCAACCCACCCAGAAACCGAACTGGTTGAAGTCGATATAAAATCGAATAAGCTCACCTCATGGGGAACATTTAACACCTTTAACCTCGCTAAATACAGCAATAAAGAGGTGTATGTGGTTGCAGGCCCAGACTTTAAAAATGGTGCAGGTAGAAACTTACCTGACAACGTACTAGCCAATAACTACGACGGCCAACTGTATTTACTCACTGACGGCGGTAACAAAGTAACGGCACTGAGCAAACAGTTTGATCCGGCCATTAATCAATTGAGCGTATTAAATAATGGCGACGCATTGTTAAAAGTCACCGAGCGAGATATTCAGCCACTCTATTTATTTGATATTAGTAAACGCCGCTTTAAAAAATTAGCTACCGGTTTAGATATTGTTGAGCAGTATAGTTACTCACACGGACGCAATGTTGAAGTGTTGCTCAGCGGCAGTAGTGCTTCATCACCACAACAGTTAAAACGTCTAAACCTCAGTAAAAACACAGCCACTGTGGTGTGGGACTCCAAACCCATTGGCTATGCAAACACCCAGATCCCCGCGCTAGAAGAGTTTAATTTTACTAATCAACATGGCGTTACAATAACGGGGCGTGTTTATCTGCCTAACAATCTCGACAAAAGTAAAAAGTACCCCGCTCTGGTTTATTACTATGGGGGTACATCACCGGTTACACGTGGCTTTACTGGCCGCTACCCGTTTAATTTATGGGCCGCAAATGGCTATGTGGTGTATGTAATACAACCTTCAGGCAGCATCGGCTTTGGGCAAGCATTTTCGGCGCAGCATGTTAATGCCTGGGGTGACCATACCGCCGATGATATTATTGCCGGCACTGAGGCTTTTTTAAATAAATATAACTATGTTGATAGGAACAAAGTGGGTAATTTAGGTGCGTCATATGGTGGTTTTATGACGATGCTGTTAGCCACTAAAACCGATTTATTTAGCGCGTCAATCTCGCATGCGGGCATTGCTAACCTAACGTCGTACTGGGGTGAAGGTTGGTGGGGGTATTTATACTCAGGCGAAGCCTCTAAAAACAGCTTTCCGTGGAATAACCCCAAACTTTACAGCCAACACAGCCCGGTATTTCATGCTGATAAAGTGACCACACCGCTGTTACTTATTCATGGCGACAGCGATACTAATGTCCCCGTGGGTGAAAGCTTAACTATGTACACGGCGCTTAAGTTACTCAATAAAGATGTTGAGCTGATTGAATACAAAGGGGCTAATCATCAAATTTTTGCGCGCGATAAGCGCTTTGATTGGTGGAGCACGATGTTGGCTTATTTTGATAAAAAACTAAAAAACGAGCCACAATGGTGGGACTCAATGTACCCAAGCAACTAGCACTCAACAACTAATTGTTAGCGCCTGAGCGGTTTACGTTTAGGTGCTAATTTTTTACTTCTTGTTTTGTATAATAAAATACCGCTTAAAATAAACACTTCCCTTCTCAGACTTAACTCAATGGTGCTACCATATAGCGCTATAAGCATTCAAAATACAGTATTATGACTATTCATGTTTTATTGATTGAAGACGACGAGTTACTGGTTAAGCGCATTTTAAACCACTTCGCGAATACCGAGTTTAGCATCGCAGTAGACCCTACAGGCGCTGATGCGCTAGCGATTGTAAAACAGCGTCGCGTGTTCTCTTTAGCCATCATAGATATTGTATTGCCTGAACGCGATGGCCTACAGTTAGCTAAAGAATTAAATACGCTCACCGATATTGGCGTGATTTTATTATCGAGTCGAGACTCACAAGCCGATCGTATTGCAGGCCTTGCTCAAGGTGCCGATGATTATATCTGTAAACCTGTCGACTTACTTGAATTAGAGTTACGCATGCGCGCTTTATATAAACGTGTTGCGGTCAATCATCAAGACGACGACAGTGAAGAATTTATAGAATATGCCGACTTTAAACTGCACCCCGATAACCGTACTTTAATTACTACCGCAGGCGTTGAATCGCGCTTAACCGAGGCCGAGCATAAAGTGCTTATTTGCTTGATTGGTAATGCGGGTAAAGCCACTTCACGCGAAAAAATATCGGAAGAAATTGGCCAACCCGACTGGAGTCCTAACGACAGAACAGTGGATGTATTAATCGGCCGCTTGCGTAAAAAACTCAACGATGAGAAAGATCAAAAGCGCATCGTCACCGTGCGCGGCAAAGGCTATATGCTGTCTATTTAAATGAATAATCAGCGTACTAATACTTTGTTAGCTGCGCTAATAAACGTTCAAACGCACGATAATTAAGGGCTTCTTTAAGCTCATTTAAACTTATTTGCGGCGCCCCCTTTAGGTCACTTATAGTACGCGCTACTTTAATTACTCTATGGTATGAACGAGGTGATAGCGCAAGCTTTTCACTGGCTCGTGCTAAAAACTGCAACTCTGCGGGAGCTAATTGGCAATGCACGCTCATTTCTTTATTGTTCAGCCGCGCATTTACTTTACCTTGGCGCTTTAGCTGTAAAGAGTAAGCCGCTTCTACTCGCGAGCGCACTTTGGCACTGGTTTCTTCAGGCTGGCTACTTTGTAATTCAACACTGGTCAACCTAGGTAGTTCTATTTGTAAATCGATGCGGTCGATAAAGGGTCCTGATACCCGCGATAAATAACGCATAACTTGGTCGGGCGTTGCCCGCTTATCGTTATGACACCCAGTAGGGCTGGGATTGAGTGCCGCAATTAACTGAAACTGCGCCGGAAACTCCATTTGCCTAGCCGCGCGTGAAATCGTCACCGTGCCGGTTTCCATTGGCTCACGTAATGAGTCGAGCACTTTACGCTCAAACTCCGGCAGCTCATCTAAAAACAACACACCGTTATGCGCCAATGAAATTTCGCCCGGTTTTGGGTTTGATGACCCCCCTACCAAAGCCACCGCCGAACACGTATGATGCGGATTACGAAACGGTCTTTGCCGCCAATTGGTTAAATCAATTGATTGCCCAATGATGGAGTAAAGCGCGGCGGTAGCAATCGCCTCGTCGTCCGACATAGTCGGCATTATGGTCGCCATGCGCTGCGCCAGCATTGATTTACCAGTACCTGGTGGCCCTAAGAATAATAAATTATGCCCGCCAGCCGCTGCTATTTCTAACACGCGCTTAGCTCCGGGCTGCCCTTTCACATCACTTAAGTCGAGTAAAAAATCCGGTGCTTGGGTGCAATCTGGGTATTCGATATTAAGCGGTAAAGGCTGTTGATTAAGTAAATCGCCCCACACCTCTTGAATAGAGCTAACGGCTTTGCGTTTAACGCCATTAACCAAGCTGGCTAGACTGTCGTTTGCTAACGGCAAAAAACAGCAACGCTGTTGCTCTTTAGCGGCCAATACTGAGGGTAAAATCGCATTCACCCCCCTGATTTCGCCATTAAGCGCCAGCTCACCATAAAATTCATAGTGATGAATATCTGGACACACTATTTGCCCCGAAGCGACTAAAATACCCACCGCAATCGCTAAATCAAAGCGCCCGCCATCCTTAGGAAGATCTGCTGGGGCTAGGTTTACGGTGATGCGTTGATCGGGAAAGCCAAACTTTGAATTTTCAAGTGCACTGCGCACTCTGTCTTTAGATTCTTTAACAGACGCTTCCGGCAAACCAACGATATGAAACGCCGGTAAACCATTTCCTAGGTGCACTTCGACAATGACTTCGGGGGCACTAATACCCACCTGAGCACGTGAATATATACGAGCTAACGACATTCCCTATCCTAGTTTATATTCCTTTAACCTCTAGTTTAGTCAGGATATTTAAAAACATGTAATACGAGGCGCCATTTAATCGCCGCAAAACGCAACAGTAAGGTCATCAGCATGCTTAATATCATCGCCACCTCAACCAGCAACGAAAAGTGAATACATAAGGTATAGACTATACCACCTGCTATACAGGTCGTGGCGTAGAGCTCTCCTTTTAATAGCATAGGTATTTCACGGGCCAGTACATCACGGATCATTCCGCCAAAGCAGCCGGTGATAACCCCCATAATTACTGCCGTCATATCTGGCATACCGGCAAGTAATGCCTTTTGCGTGCCCATCACGGCGAAAAACGCTAAGCCAAATGCATCGGCAACTTGTAAAATATAATGAGGAATTGTTCTTTGTTTATTTATTAGTCGTGTTGTCAGTAACACCGCAGCTAAAATGGCGGCAAAATAGCTTTGATCGTGCAGCCAAAATACGGGAACATTTAAAATAACATCCCTTACCGTACCACCGCCAATCGCTGTTACGGTAGCTAATACTACAACACCAAAGCCATCCATCTTTTTTTCATAGGCCACCAAAGTACCTGAAATAGCAAATACCGCCACACCGATTAAATCAAACCAATGATAAAGCTCTGTCATATTTATTATGTCTCAAAAATAATTTCGCCGTACTAACATCACACCTGATACTTTAACTAGCAAGGTTATTTGTGAAAGTTCGCACAAGTTAACTAACATTACTGTTTAGTATTAATAGTACTAGAAATTAACCAGTAATTCGTTGGCTAGGTTAAAATCGAAGAAAATTTGTTCACGAAAAATTCAAATGCAAAATGATGTAACCTACAACCGTTTATGAAAAGTGAATACTTGAATAAGGTAGACGCACTGAATTTTAGACATAAAAAAACACTCCTAATGAGTGCCAGTTTATATTCTCTACTTTTTATTTCAGTGTTTGCGGGAGCCCGAGTTTATGAAAAGCGAACCGACGACCTTTGGGTTATGTTGCATTCACTGAATTTCAGGCATAAAAAAACACGCTTTAGGCGTGTTGCTTTAATATAACTTTTATTTCAGTGGTTGCGGGAGCCGGCTTAAAGCCACGACCTTTGCTGGCTAATGAAGTGCTGAGCCCGACGCGCTGTTTGACGCACCGAATTTTAGGCATAAAAAAACACGCTTTAGGCGTGTTGCTTTAATATAACTTTTATTTCAGTGGTTGCGGGAGCCGGATTTGAACCGACGACCTTCGGGTTATGAGCCCGACGAGCTACCAGACTGCTCCATCCCGCGCCTGAAATTTGTAGACTTGTTTAAAGTTGCTTACATTACAACTTGGCTTCCAATTAAAGAATTGGTTGCGGGAGCAGA
>NZ_JBFJHD010000110.1:0-10285 GCF_041613455.1 Pseudoalteromonas sp.
GCAATATGTGGAGTGAGGAGTAAATTATCGCCTTGGTAATTCGCCAATGGGTTATTAATTTCGGCGGGCTCCTTGGTGAGTACATCCACCCCCGCACCGGCGATCAACTGTTGCTGTAACGCTGTAGCAAGATCGGCCTCATTAATGATCCCGCCGCGCGCGGTGTTGATAATAAGGCTACTGGGTTTCATCATTTTGAGTTCGTTAAGGGTGATCAGATCGCGCGTTTCATCGGTTAACGGGCAGTGGACACTGATAATATCCGCCGTGGTAATGGCTTCCATAAAGGGGATACGGCCAGCTCGACACGAAGCGCCTTTACGCTCGGCGACAACAACATGTGCACCAAATGCGTCGGCTACTTTCGCCACGGCTTTGCCTAATGTACCCCCACCAATAATAGCCAAGGTTTTCCCCTGTAAGTCATTAAAGCTGTAATCGAGTCGACAAAACATCTCGCTTTTTTGCCAAGCACCTTGCTGACAATCGGCCTGGTAGCGGTGCGTATTGCCCAATAAGTTAGTGATTAACGAAAAGGTGTGTTGCACTACCGAGGGGGTTGAGTAACCGGCCACATTAGTGACGGCAATGCCAAACTCTTTGGCAGCTTCAAGATCAACGTTATTGGTGCCAGTGGCACTTACACAAATCAGCTTAAGTGCGCTGAGCTGGCGCATCGTGTCGCGATTAATAACCACTTTGTTGGTGATCAACACTTCTGCATTGGCACTATGCGCAACGACCTGTTCTGGGCTAGTTAGTTGATGTACCGTTAGCTCACCTAACTCGGCAATACAGTTAAGTGATGTGTTTGCAAGTGTTGCATTATCAAGAATAGTGATTTTCATGGTTCTTCCTAGATTAAACCTCAATTTGAGAGGGGGTTGGCAGGCGGTATACTACGCAACTTGCCACGCTATGTATCAGTGCTATTGCTACCATCTTATTAAAAGCATGCTCACTTTGTTAACGCGATTGATATTGTTAACTAAGGTCAGTACGGCTTGATAGGCTAAGGTACTATAAAATATACAGTTTGTTAAATTTGAAGCGATCAGTCCGATTATTATTTAAATGTGGTCTGCCCACTCGCAAGCATGTATCGTGGTAATCTTTGCGGCTATTTATTGGGCCAGCTCAGCGAACGCGCTGTAGCCACACTGGGGGCATGCGCCTTTTATGTTGATTAATACAACTTGCCAGTGAGCACCTTTAGCCTGTTGTTTATACTTGCCCACTAAACTATAACTCTATGTACGCTAGGTAAATCGAACTTTAGTATTGCTAGTTTCGTATTTTTGCTTGAGTTATAATCAAAATCAGCCATAACGGTACGCTAAGCGTGCCGTTTTTAACTTTGTAGATGCAGTAAATGATTGAATTAGAAGATAAGTACGCAGATATAAGACCTTACAATGATGAAGAAGTGACCGCTTCGCTTAAGCGTTTAATTGACGATAATGCGTTTATTGATGTTATTGCAAAGTATAATTTGCCGCGTTTTTTGTCAGCAGTGCCGTTTATAGTGCGTCCATTAATTAGGCACCGATTACGTAAAAAGTGGGGCGCTATTAAACATGTAGAAGATGTACAAAACATCGTCGCGAAATACTTAAATAAGCTGGTGAAACGCACCACCTCAGAAGTTACCTTTTCAGGACTAGATCAATTAGATCCACAGCAGGCTTATTTATTTATCTCAAATCATCGGGATATTGTACTCGATCCGGCCTTGGTTAATTGGGGCTTATTTCAGCATAAAATGAAAACCGTGCGCATTGCCATTGGCGATAATTTATTACAACGCCCCTTTATTACCGAGCTAATGCGCTTAAATAAAAGCTTTATTGTAAAACGCTCGGCAAAAGCCCCTAAAGAAATGCTTAAAGCGTTAACACAATTATCGGCTTATATTTACGATTCATTAAGCACCGGCCACTCTATTTGGATTGCACAAAAAGAAGGCCGCGCAAAAGATGGCGTTGATCAAACCGATCCTGCGCTGTTAAAAATGTTACAACTAAATGGCCGTAAACAAAAAAAAGAATTTGCAGAATACATCAAAGAACTAAAAATAGTGCCAGTGTCAATTTCATACCAATTTGAACCCTGTGCCATTGCCAAAGCGAAAGAGCTTTACCATAAGCAGCATCACGGTAAGTATGTAAAAGCCGAGGGTGAAGATATAGCCAGCATTGTTGAAGGTTTTAGTACAGCCAAAGGACATATTCATTTAGCGTTTGGGAAACCGATAACTTCTCATTGTGATAGCGCCGATGAGTTGGCGAAAACCATAGATAAACAAATTATTGACTCATTCTATTTGCACCCAGGCAACTTTATTGCGGGGGGCTGTCGTGAGGCGGTTATTGATGCTGGCGATGTTGCATTATTTGAGCAGCGCATGGCGCAAGTGCCAGAAGAGCTCAAGCCGTTAGTATTAGCTATGTATGCCAAGCCTTATCATCGCAAAGCTGAAATAAATCGCAAAACCTGTGAGCATTAAGCGTTCGCGCTGCACTGAATAATTCGTGTTTTATTCATTGTGCAGCGTAGCAAAATGCGGGACAACCCTGGGTATTTTGCTGTGCTAACTTATCACCTTTACTGCTGCAGCTGCTGTTTGCGCAAACAGCGCTATACTAAATAGATAGTGTCAGTAATGGTGGGGAGGAGTAATGCAGCAAATTGAAATATTTGATATTCCTAGCCCCTGTAAAAGTATTTGCTTGGTAAATAACCGCGGCTACTGCAAAGGTTGCTACCGTAGCCGAGAGGAGCGGTTTTTATGGAATTCGTTAACCAATGCGCAAAAGAAAAAAGTATTACATTTATGCCAGCAACGCTATAAACGTTTTTTACAAAAAAACGCCAAGATGGCGCTGTGGACGAAATAGTAGAGCAGCAAGATTTTGATTTTTAATTGGCTATATTATATTTAGCTTTTAGCGCATAAACAGTGCCATTGCTGTGAAGCTTAATTAACGCCTGAGTTATTTTGGGCTGCAGTTGACTATGTCGTTTATGCAGATAATGATACAAAGAATAGCGTGTTAAGCGCTGTGTTTGCATACACGTATGTGCAGCGTACACGACCTCCGTATTGGCCGAAAAATCCAGCAATAAAGCGCCAGCTACTTTTTGCTGTAGCAGTAAATTTAATTGTGTACTGATATTTTTAACGCGAATAATATCACCCGCAAATTGCATTTCCTGTAAGTAAAACGATTGCACCGGTGAGCCCGTTAATACCGTAATACTAGGGAGTTGTGCAAATGGGATGGGGATACACTGTTGATACAGCATCAAGTTAAACGTTAACAGGCTGTAGTCTACGCGTTGCAGGTTGCGATAGTGTGATTCAATACTGATATTGCGCCCTAATTGACCATCTAATACGCCGCTATTGGCCGCTACTAAGGCATTTTCTTTACTAAAGTCGATAATATGCAGCGTATACCCTATGTCTTGATACGCCAAGCTGAGAAGCTCAATAATATAATTCGTTTGCGGGCTACTTTGTGGGCGATTAAAGGTTAAGATGTGTTGCTGACTAGCAGCCGACATACTAAACAATAAGCTGGCAACTAAATATAATTTCACAAATCTATGCTGCATTGACCCCGCCAATTAACCGATAAGATATTAACTACCCCAGTAATAACGTTATAATAGCAATCGCATTACTTTTAGCCTAGCTGAAGTGTTTTTAAAGCAATATTTCTATATATTGTGCATAGAGTTAATTATTTACTTTGTAGTAGGAGCTGCCATGAGTTTTAATTTATGTAATTTACCCCGTGAGCAAAAATACCAGATCCAGTTAGACTATGAAGCGTCTTTTTGGGCTTATCAAATTAAGCGTGGCAAAAAGTCACGCGAGCAGATCTATAACACCTTACATAGCCGCCCAATTGCAGAGCAGTTAACGTTAAAACAAAATTTCGAACGCTATTTAGCCCTTATGTTAGGCTAACCATGTACCTAGTAAAACAGCTGGCGCCGATAAAAACTGCGTTAGTGAATAAGTTTTATGCTCAACACAGTGTACGCGGACGGGCTAATAAGCAAGATCAGCTTTGGGTTGTGTACCATAATAACAACATAGTGGCCGCTGCTCGAGTACAGCATAAGGCCCAGCTGTTATTGTTATCCACGGTGTTTGTGGCTGCGCAATACCGTGGTCAAGGCTTAGCAAAAATGCTGCTGAAAACGTTATTAAGCCAGCAACCACAAACGCTCTATACATTTGCTTATCATAATGTTGTTGATTTATATCTGTCGCTTGGTTTTAACCTGGTGTTAACATATAATCCTGCATTGTTAGTGCTTTTCGACACTTATAAACACCGTAATATCGTTGCTTTAGAATATCGCAGTGTAGAAAAATAACCATGGGATCAAGCATGAGTAACAGCATTACCCGAATAATAAGCTACGTGCTCACATTGATGCTAATAATGAGCTGCCACGTCAGTGCGCAAGTTAAGCGCTTATCGCCAAGTGAAGGGTTATCGCAAAGCTATGTGAGTACCATGCTGATAGATAATAATGGTTACTTGTGGCTTGCTACTGAAGGGGGGTTGAACCGTTATGATGGTTATCAGGTTATACCTATCAATGGCCCCAATGGTGAGCTAGAAGAAACTATTATTGATCATATTTATCAAGATCCTCAAGGTCATATTTGGATCGCTTCTATGCTTGCTGGCTTGTTTCGCTACGATCCGGCAACAGATTCCTACCAACAGTTTTTAGGCAAACCCCGCAGTGAAGAGCAAATAATTAGTCAGTCGGTGTTTAGCATGCTGGCAGTTGACGAAAAAACACTGTGGATTGGCAGAGGGCGCGATTTTGCAAAGTTAGATATAGCTAGCGGCGCAATTACTAGTATTTTCACCCTCCCCAGTGACTTTGAAAATACCTTAGTTCGTGAGTTGTTTTACTATAATGGCGCTATTTTTATTGGCACCAGCCATGGGGCCTATGTTTATCATATTGCCACTGAACAAGTGCGGCCACTACAGCATTTATCTGCAGAAGCTAAGCATATATACCAAAATAATGTGAAGTCATTTGCGGTAGGTAAGGATAATCAATTATTGGTAGGCACAGTGAAAGGCTTATACCAAGTTGATATTAGCAACTTAAGCAGTATGTTTGAGCGCCCAGAGCAGCCGTTTAAAAACGCCGTGTTACTTGCCGATCTTAATGTTTGGCGCATCGTTAATCAGCAACAGAGCGTTGATTTAGCCACCGACAAAGGACTATTTCGTTATCACCTAGAAACGGGCCAGCTAATTAAAAACAGCCGTATCAAACAAAGCAAATACACCTTGGCAGACAGCAGCATAATAGACATGGTGTACGATAAGTCGGGAGGAGTCTGGCTTGCCACTCGAACGGACGGGGCGTTTTATTTATCCAGCGATAATTATAAGTTTCATAATGTTGCAGGCAGTATGCTGCAGGGGGATGGTTTTTCGCATCACTCTATTTGGGGAATTACAGAATATAAAGATAAATTATGGTTGGCGACTCATAACGGTTTAACGGAGGTTGATTTAACAACAAATAGTAGCAACGTCTATTTGCAAAACTATAACGTTGATTTATTAACTACCGAATTTACTGTTTATCGCATTATGCCTTATCAAGATAAGTTATGGCTCTACTCTAATAGAGGGCTGTTTAGCTTTGATCCCCAGACTCAGCAGATCACCGAAGCTAAAACCCAAGATCCGAGTAATCAAGCGTTTATTCGTGGCTGGGTACATGGGGTGACGTTAATGCCAAGCGGGGAGTTGTATTATGTCAACGCGGATCATGGCATGTTTATGTACAATATTAACACCCAGCAGTTAACGCGTTTAGGTGGCGAATTTGCTCGCTTTGATCCCTTTTTAGCGCATGGTTTTTTACCGCCATTGTCAATTAAGCCAGATAGCCCGTTATTTTTTAGTAATGGCATTTTATATCAAGTTACGCCAACTAGTTTCACCCTTAAAACCTTGTATAAAGTACCGCAACAGCATGAAAATGTAGCGGTTAATGTGCTTTCCTATGTAGTGGATAACAATAATATTTTATGGCTGTCGTTATCTAATTTTGGCCTGATAGGCATAGATGCCAACTCTTACGAGCTCGTACACACCATAGATCTAGAAAAAAATCGGCTTGGTACTTTACTCTACGATATGGTGCTTGATGATGAAGGGATGATTTGGATGAGTAGCCACAAAGGAATTTGGCGCTTAAATCCTAACACATTACACTTTCAACAGTTTACCTCATCCGAAGGGCTGCACTTTGCCGAATTTAATAGTGGTGCAATGGCGCAGTTAAGTGATGGGCGTATTGCTTATGGTAGCTTAAAGGGCTTTACCTACTTTGATCCCAAAGAAAATCAAAATACTGAGCCATTAATTGATCATGTGAACATAACACGGATCAATTTAATGTCCCGTGATCTCTCGGTTAACTTGCAACAGCCATTAAAAGAAGTGCTATTAAATCATGATGATATTGGTTTAGAAATTGCTTTTTCGGCCATGTCATTTAGCTTTCAAGAGCGCATAGTTTATGAATATCAATTAGATAATGGCAAAAAAAGTTACACACGAAATAACCGCGTGGTGTTTCCCAAGTTAAACCCAGGTAATTACCAATTAAAAGTATGGGCAATCGACCCGCTGACCGGCGAGTATACGCCCCCCGCCATTTTAACGATTAACGTGCAGTACCCGTTGTGGCGTGCGCCCTACTTTTTAGTGTTATACAGCCTATTGTTGATTGCCTTAGTGGCTGGTTGGGTGATGCGCCGCAATAAAATCCAGCGTATTTTATTAGCCGCCCATCAAGAAAGTAAAAACAGTGAAGCACGTTTAAAGTTAGCGCTAGAGGGCAGTGAGTCCGGTGTATGGGATTGGCAGTCCAAGAGTCTCACTATTTATCAACCGCGTTTAGTTGATGAACTGGGTTATACAGAGGAGAGTGTGAGTTTAGATGATTATCTGGCAAAAATTCACCCCCAAGATCGGCCATTATTTCGCTTAGAATGGCTAGAGTTTTTGTCTACCGATAAAGGCTACTTTGATTGTACGTACCGCCTGCGCCACGTAAAAGGACATTGGCGATGGTATAAAGACTTTGGCAAAGTTGTTGAATGGCACGATAAACAACCGCAAAAAGTGGCGGGTACTTATACCAATATGACCCGCGAAATGGCGTTTGAAGAGCACGCACGGTTATTTGCAGCCGCCTTTGAGCAAACCCGTGATTGGGTATTTATCCTCGATAAAAACTTTAATATTCGCGCGTCAAATAAAGCGTTACAAACAGCATTTAACTTTTCGGCAGAGCCACGCTCGAGCCGTGAACTTAATTTAGGTATTGCGCGCAGCAGTTGTTTTGATTATTTACGCATCATGCAAACGCTCAAGGTGGGTGAGCACTTTAGCTGTGAAGACAGTGTTGTGCTTGCCAATAAAGAGCGGCGTCATGTGTTAGTAAAAATAAGTGCGGTGGCCGACAGCGCCCAGCGTTTAACCAGCTATATTGTAATTTTAACTGATATTAACGCCCAAAAATTAGCAGAAAATGAGCTGCATATATTGGCCAATTATGATCAATTAACGGGCTTGCCGAATAAAACCCTGTTTAATGATCGGGTGATCCACGCTATCGAGCAGGCACAGCGGCATAAATGCAAAGCGGCGTTATTACACATCAATATAAAACGCTTTAAGCACTTTAATGACTCATTAGGGCGAGAGGTGGCCGATGAGTTAATTAAAACCGTGGCGGAGCGTTTAAAAGCCACTTTACGCCCGAGTGATAGCGTGGCGCGGTTTGGCGGTGATGAATTTGTGGTATTGGTTGAGGATATTCAGCAACTAGAAGAAGTGCTGCAGGTATGCAGTAAATTAATGGATAGTGTAAAGCAAAATATTACCCTGAACGAGCAAGTTATTAACGTTAACTTGAGTATTGGGGTTGCCACTTACCCAGAAGATGCACTGCAATATAAAGACTTATTAAAAGCGGCAAATATTGCTTTATATCACGCTAAAGATAATCTAGAGGGCAGCTATAAATTTTATAAGCAGGAAATGAATCAGCGCGTACAACAAGCATTGCACTTAGAGTCGCAGTTAGTGAAAGCCTATCAACAACATGAGTTTTGTAATTATTATCAACCAATAATAAGTGCAAAAACACAAAAAACGGCGGGCTTTGAAGTACTGTTACGCTGGCCAAATAATCAAGCAATTAATCCGCAGCAGTTTTCATTAGCGGCTGAAAGTATTGGTTTAATTACCAAAATAATGTTGCAGACCTTAGAGCGGGCACTTAGTGAATTTGCTGCGTGGCGTGCGGTGTCGGCTAATTTATATTTATCGATTAATTTATCGGCCTTAGATTTTGAGTTTGAGAAACTGGTACCGGGAATAAAACAGTTATTAGCAGACGCGGCCATTCCTTCTCAAGCGATTGTATTTGAGATCACTGAGTCTATTTTAATGCGCGACTCCGAGCAGGCGTTAAAAAGTATGCAAATGCTAAAGGCGCTAGGGTGTCGCTTATACATGGATGATTTTGGCACCGGCTACGCGTCGTTAACTTACTTAAAACGCTTTCCAATCGATGTATTAAAAATAGATCGCAGTTTTGTGCAAGACATCGGCGTGGATTCAAATGACGAGGCAATCATTCACTCAACGCTGACCTTAGCCCATAGCTTAGGTAAGGAGTGTGTTGCCGAAGGCATTGAAAGCTCGCACCAATTGGCCTTTTTAAAAGCCTTAGGTTGCGATCATTTTCAAGGGTACTTATTTAGTAAGCCAGTGTCAGCGGATGCGGTGCTACCGCTGATTACGCGCGATTGGCGTGATGTATTTACCCAAGGGTAAAGCGTCTTTATGGACGCTTACCACAATGGCGACAAAACAGCTGCGCGCTGCGGGCATTAAGCTGCGTTTTTATTGCTTTATTGGCTTCAAGCTTACTTAGCCCGAGCTTGTAGCGTAAGTCTTCGAGATGAGACAGTTGCGCCTCGCCTAGGCTACCGTCAATTAATTGCTCATAGACGGCATCTTCAAATACCTGACGCCGCTTACGTACTTGCTCTGAAAAGCTCGAGGCTAATAAGCCGGTCGGTACCGCCACCATGCCCATACTCACTAGGGTGATGACACCACCAAATAACTTGCCCAGCGGGGTGATCGGCACCACATCGCCATAACCGACCGTGGTCAGGGTGGCCATTGCCCACCACATAGCGGCGGGAATAGAGCCAAATTTGTCGGGTTGAATATCATGTTCCAGTAAATAAATGCCACATGACGCTAAAATAAGCACCACCGCCATAATGAAAAATGCTGCTAACAGCGAACTGCCTTCATCGATAAACGCTTGCAGCAACAGTTGCATTGCCCGTGAGTAGCGTGTCAGTTTAAATACGCGGAGCAAGCGTAACACCCGCAAAAAGCGTAAATCGAGGGCAAACGCAAACATCAGCAAGCTGGGTAAAATAGCAATTAAATCGATTAACGCTAAAGGCGAAAGCAGGTAGCGAATGCGGCGTTTAGTATTTGAAGTCGCCATGGCGGCGTACTTAGCACGATCAACACAGGTCCACAGTCGAATCAGGTATTCAATGGAAAAGAGGCTGACCGACACCACTTCTAATAATAAAAATTCTTGATGATACTGCACAGCAATACTGCTGACCGACTCTAACACGATGGCAATAACATTCACCATGATCAGGCTGATCAACGCGATGTCGAGTAAATGCCCAGCCCGCTGATAGTCTCCAGAGGCTTCAAAAACATGGGCAATGGTTTGCCTAAGGTGACGGAGATGATTCATTATAGTGTTAGCACCATATTGATACTGCCTTCTTCAAAATCGCGCGTTATTTTAAAGCCCAGCTTACGCGCCAGCTCAATCATGCCAACGTTTTCGGGTAATGTGATGCCTTCTACTGACTTTACCCCTTGGCGTTTACAATGAGCAATGGCGGCATTCATTAATAGTCGACCAAGCCCAAGCCCTTGGCAGTCTGAGCGCACCACAATGGCAAATTCAGCGTGTAAATTATCAGGATCCATAATAACGCGCGACACCCCTAAAGTGCGTTGTTGATTGTCGTGTTGTTGGCTGACTATAAACGCCATTTCGCGGTCGTAATCAATTTGCGTCATTTTCGCCAGTTGATCGTGGTTAAACTGTGGAAGTTCGCCAAAAAAGCGTTTGTATCTGTCTTCTTTGGCTAACGAGC